>JBEEJP010000074.1:0-8665 GCA_041169125.1 Pseudomonadota bacterium | reverse complement strand
CCTATGGCTCCATTGCCGTGGAACACGGTGCGCGCTTGCTCGGTTTGGTGATTCAAAACCCCATCAGCTCGGCCGCAGCAGCCAACAGCACGGCAGATGCCAAAAATGTGATCAAAAAAGCACAAGAAAGCAGCAGCTAAAAGGTGCCAGTTCAGACGTAAAAAAGCGCCTCTTGAGGCGCTTTTTTACGTTTTAAGGTGGCGGAGCAAGCGGGATTCGAACCCGCGGTGGGCTATTAACCCACACACGCTTTCCAGGCGTGCGACTTAAACCACTCATCCATCGCTCCGAAGACTGCCATTGTAACAGCGGGCGAGTACACTTCGGCGCTGTTGTTTTTTTCAAGCTTGAAACGCTCGGAGTCCCGCATGAAATTTCGCTTCCCCATCGTCATCATTGACGAGGATTTTCGTTCTGAGAACACCTCAGGTCTGGGCATTCGTGCGTTGGCCGAGGCCATCGAGGGCGAAGGCTATGAGGTCATGGGCGTGACAAGCTACGGTGACTTGAGTCAGTTTGCGCAACAGCAGTCACGCGCCAGCGCTTTTATTCTGTCGATTGACGATGAAGAGTTCACACCCGGCCCCGACTTGGATCCTGCGGTTTTGAATTTGCGCAATTTCATTGAAGAAGTGCGTCGCAAAAATGCCGACGTGCCCATTTATGTGTACGGTGAGACCAAAACTTCGCGCCACTTGCCCAATGACATCTTGCGCGAGTTGCACGGCTTCATCCACATGTTTGAAGACACACCCGAGTTCGTGGCGCGTCACATTATTCGCGAAGCCAAGAGCTATTTGGAGAGCGTTCAGCCCCCATTTTTCAAGGCCTTGCTCGATTATGCCGAAGATGGGTCGTACTCGTGGCACTGTCCCGGGCACTCAGGTGGGGTCGCATTTTTGAAGAGCCCTGTGGGGCAGATGTACCACCAGTTTTATGGCGAAAACATGTTGCGTGCCGACGTGTGTAACGCGGTGGAAGAGTTGGGGCAGCTGCTAGACCACAACGGCGCGATCGGCGAAAGCGAGCGCAATGCCGCCCGTATCTTCAATGCTGACCATTGCTTCTTTGTCACCAATGGCACGAGTACTTCTAACAAAATCGTGTGGCACCACACGGTCGCGCCCGATGATGTGGTGGTGGTGGACCGCAACTGTCACAAGTCGGTGTTGCACTCGATCATCATGACGGGGGCTGTGCCGGTGTTCTTGAAACCCACGCGCAACCATTACGGCATCATCGGCCCGATCCCGCAAAGCGAGTTTGAACCCGCCACGATTCAAGCCAAGATCAAGGCGAACCCTTTGCTCAAAGGGGTGGATGCGAAGAAGGTCAAACCTCGCGTGTTGACACTCACCCAATCCACCTACGACGGTGTGTTGTACAACACCGAAACCATCAAAAACATGCTCGATGGCTACGTGGCCAACTTGCACTTTGACGAGGCATGGTTGCCCCACGCCGCGTTCAATCCGTTTTATGGCACCTACCACGCCATGGGCAAAAAGCGTGAGCGCCCCATGCATTCGGTGGTGTATGCCACGCAGTCGATTCACAAGTTGCTGGCTGGTATCAGCCAAGCTAGCCACGTGTTGGTGCAAGACTCGCAACAAACCAAGTTAGACCGTCACCTGTTCAACGAGGCGTATTTGATGCACACCAGCACCAGCCCTCAGTACAGCATCATTGCCAGCTGCGACGTGGCCGCTGCCATGATGGAGCCACCCGGTGGCACGGCCTTGGTGGAAGAGAGCATTGCCGAAGCACTCGACTTCCGTCGTGCCATGCGCAAGGTGGACGACGAGTACGGCAAAGACTGGTGGTTCAAAGTCTGGGGCCCTGATGAGTTGGTGGAAGACGGCATTGGCCGTGCGGACAGTTGGATCATCAAAGGCAAGGGCAAATCGTCCAAATGGCATGGCTTTGGTCACTTGGCCGATGGCTTCAACATGTTGGATCCGATCAAGGCCACCATCGTCACACCCGGTTTAGACCTCAACGGCAAGTTTGACAAGACCGGCATTCCTGCCAGCATCGTGACCAAGTTCTTGGCCGAGCACGGTGTGATTGTGGAGAAGACTGGCTTGTACAGCTTCTTCATCATGTTCACCATTGGCATCACCAAAGGGCGTTGGAATTCGTTGCTCACCGCGTTGCAACAATTCAAAGACGATTACGACCGCAACCAACCCATGTGGCGCATCCTGCCTGAGTTTTGCCAAAAGCACCGGGCGTACGAGCGCATGGGCTTGCGTGACTTATGCCAGCACGTTCACACGCTTTACGCCAAGTACGACATTGCGCGTTTGACCACAGAGATGTATCTGAGTGACTTGACGCCGGCGATGAAGCCCAGCGATGCCTACGCACAAATTGCGCACCGCAACACCGAGCGCGTGCCAGTGGATGACTTGCTGGGGCGCATCACCACCAGCTTGGTCACGCCATACCCACCTGGCATTCCGTTGCTGATCCCTGGTGAGGTGTTCAACAAAAAGATCGTCGACTACCTGAAGTTTGCGCGCGAATTTAACTTGCAATGTCCTGGCTTTGAGACCGATATCCACGGATTGGTGGAAGAGGTTGGCGCCGATGGTGTGAAGCGTTATTACGCGGATTGCGTGAAGGCATAAAAAAAGGAGCGCTCAGCGCTCCTTTTTTTGGGGGGAGGGGCTGATCAAGCGTCGCTGGGTTCGGCAATGCCGCCTACCACTTGACTGAATCCGCCGTCGACATAGGTGATTTCAGCGGTCACGCCTGCGGCCAAGTCTGACATCAAGAACGCAGCCACATTGCCCACGTCTTCGATGGTCACGTTGCGACGGATGGGAGAGGCTTCTGCCACCACGCTCAAAATCTTGCCAAAGCCCTTGATGCCGCTGGCAGCCAAGGTTTTGATAGGGCCTGCGCTGATACCGTTGGCGCGCAGATTGCGGCCTTTGGCGCCCAAAGACTCGGCCAAGTAGCGCACAGAGGCTTCGAGTGAGGCTTTGGCCAAGCCCATGGTGTTGTAGTTGGGCACGGTGCGGATGGCGCCCAAGTACGACAAGGTCAACACAGCAGAGTGGTCATTGAGGTAAGGCAGGGCTGCTTTGGCCATGGCTGGAAAGCTGTAAGCGCTGATGTCGTGCGCCACTTGGAACCCTTCGCGTGACAGACCGTCAAGGAAGTCGCCCGCAATGGCTTCGCGCGGGGCGTAGCCGATCGAGTGCACGAAACCATCAAATGTGGGCCAGTGCGCGGACAGATCTTTGAACATTTGGGTGATTTGCTCGTCGCTGCTCACATCGCAGTCGAAAATGAGCTTGGAGTCGAAGTCTGCGGCAAACTCGGTGATACGGTCTTTGAATCGCTCACCCACATAGCTAAAGGCCAACTCGGCACCTTGGTCGTGGCAAGCTTTGGCAATGCCATAAGCGATGGAGCGGTTAGACAAGACGCCCGTGATCAGAAGTTTTTTGCCAGACAGGAAACCTGTTTTTGTACTCATGTAAATCTCTCCAAAAAAATCTTGCAGAATTGTCGCATGCGTAGCTTTCTCATTTTGTTGGCGTTTTTCTGTTCGGGCCCGTCTTGGGCCGCACATGCCTATGCCCAATTTGGGGACACCAAATACCCTGCCAACTTCAAAAACTTCGACTACGCCAACCCCTTGGCCCCCAAGGGCGGGGAGCTCGTGTTGGTGCCACCCTCGCGCTTGTCGAGTTTTGACAAATACAACCCGTTCACCCTCAAAGGGAATGCGGCCCCTGGCCTGAATGGTTTGGTGTTTGAGTCCTTGCTGACTGGCACCATGGACGAACCCACGACCGCCTACGGTCTGTTGGCCGAAGATGTGAGTGTGGCCCCAGATCGTCGCTCTGTGACGTTCAAGTTGCGCCCGCAAGCCCGCTTTCACAATGGCGATCCGGTCTTGGCGGAGGATGTGAAGCATTCGTTTGAGCAACTCATCAGCAAACAAGCAGCGCCGCAGTTTCGAACGCTGTACGCCGAGGTGGCAGGCGTCGTCGTGCTGGATGCACGTGCCGTGCGGTTTGATTTCAAACGTGTCAACCCCGAGCTGCCTTTGATTGTGGGGGCGATGCCGGTGTTCAGCCGCCAGTGGGGCAGTGAGAATGGCTACCCCAAGCCCTTGGACAAAATTGTGACGGACACGCCCATTGGCAGTGGCCCCTACAAAATGGGGCGCGTTGTGTTTGGTCGCGATGTGAGTTACGAGCGAGATAACAACTATTGGGCTCGCGATTTGAATGTGCGCAAAGGCATGTTTAACTTTGATCGCATCACTTACCGCCTGTACAAAGACAACACCGCACAGCTAGAAGGCTTCAAAGCGGGTGAGTTTGACTTGGTGCAATCCTTCATCGCACGCGAATGGGCGAGGGGCTACACAGGCAAGCAGTTTGTCAGCCGTGAATTGATGAAAGCCGAGTTCAAACACAACAATGCGGGCGACTTTCAAGGCTTCATGTTCAACACCCGTTTGCCCAAGTTCAAAGACGTTCGGGTTCGCGAGGCCATTGAGCTGGCCATGGATTTCGAATGGATGAACCGCCAGTTGTTTTATGGCGCTTACCAGCGTGTGCGTGGCTACTTTGTCGCCAGCGACTTTGAAGCCACCGGCATGCCCGATGCCGCTGAGCTGGCCTTGCTCACGCCATTGCGCGACAAGCTCACCCCCAAGGTCTTCAGCGAAACTGTGCCGCTGCCTCCACGTACATCGCCGGACCCTAAATCGGGTGAAACCTTGCGCGATCATTTGCGTCGTGCGAAAGCTTTGTTGGCAGAGGCCGGTTGGACCTACCGTGATGGGGCCTTGCGCAATGCCAAGGGCGAGCCTTTCACGGTCGAGTTTTTGGACAACTCGGGCACGATGGGGCGTGTCATCACACCCTACAGCAAGAACCTTGAAAAACTTGGCATTCAAGTGAACTACAAAATCATTGATTTCGCCGTCTTGCAAAAACGCTTGGATGTGTTTGATTTTGAAATCATCAGCAATCGCATTGTCGGCAGTGAGTCACCGGGGACTGAGCTGATGGAGCGCTTTGGCTCTAAGGCGGCCACCACAGAAGGTTCTGGCAACTTCATTGGCATTCAAGACCCTGCAGTCGACGCCTTGCTGGACAACGTCACCTCAGCCAAAACGCGGCCTCAGCTGATCACCGCACTGCGGGCCTTGGACCGCGTGCTGCGCCATGGCCACTACACCGTGCCGCATTGGTATGGCGGCGTACACCGGGTCGCTTGGCGCAATGGGCGCTTTGAGTTGCCAGCCGTCATGCCGCGCTATTACCAACCCGAAACTTGGGCGTCGGCCACTTGGTGGGCCAGCATTGACAACCGTGCCACCTTGGCAGCGACTAAAAGAGCGGAGCGTGCGCCATGAGTTCGTACATTCTCAGACGTTTGTTGTTGATGATTCCCACGTTGTTCGGCGTCTTGCTGATGACGTTTGTGGTCATTCAGTTTGTGCCGGGTGGACCCGTTGAACAAATGGTGTCGCAGCTGCAGGGGCGTGATACCGGCGGTGAGGGCGCTGCGGTGGGGGGCGCGGGCTACCGTGGTCGTCAAGGCGTCGATGCAGCTCGCATTGAAGAGATTCGACAGCAATATGGCTTTGACAAACCACCGGCCGAACGCTTTTGGCAAATGCTCAAGCAGTTCGCTGTGTTTGATTTGGGCAAAAGCTTTTTTTACCCCAAAACAGTGTGGGAGCTGGTGAAAGAAAAAATGCCGGTCTCCATCAGTTTGGGTTTGTGGACCTTCTTTTTGAGTTACCTCATTTCTGTGCCCATGGGCGTGGCCAAAGCCGTGCGTGCAGGCTCGACCTTTGACTTTGTGAGCAGCCTGCTGGTGTTGATTGGTTTTGCAATTCCTGGCTTTGTGCTGGGGGTGGCCTTGCTGGTGGTGTTTGGCGGCCAGCTGCAGTGGTTCCCTTTGCGGGGACTCACCTCAGCCAATTGGGAGCAGTTGGGTTGGGCCGCACGCATCACAGACTATTTGTGGCACATCGTGCTGCCCGTGACATCCAGCGTGTTGGGGGCTTTTGCGGTGACCACGCTGCTCACCAAGAACGCCATGCTCGAAGAGATCCGCAAACAATACGTGCTCACCGCACGCGCCAAGGGATTGGCCGAGCGCCGCGTGATTTGGAACCATGTGTTTCGCAACGCACTCATTCCTTTGGTGACAGGTTTTCCAGCCGCCTTCATTGGTGCGTTTTTCACCGGCTCGTTGTTGATTGAAACCTTGTTCTCACTCGATGGTCTAGGCCTCTTGAGCTACGAAAGCGTGATGCGCCGTGACTATCCTGTGGTGTTGGGGACGCTGTATTTGTTCACGTTGATTGGCTTGTTCACCAAGCTCATCAGCGACCTCTGTTATGTCTGGGTGGATCCGCGTGTCAAATTCGACTGAAGCTTCTTTGTCGCCCAGCCAACGCGCTTGGTTGCGCTTTAGGCACAACCGCCTTGGCTTTTACAGCTTGGTGTTGTTTGTGTTTTTCTTTGGCTTGAGTTTGTTGGCCGAAGTGCTGTGCAACGACAAACCCTTGTTGGCACGCTATGACGGCAGCTTTTACATGCCCATCGTGCACAACCAGCCCGAGACCACATTTGGCGGTGACTTTGACACGCCCACCGACTTTTTAGACCCTTTCATCCAAGCCCAGTTTGACAAGCCCGGTAACTGGGCCTTGCATACGCTGGTGCCTTATCACCACAGCACATTGAACTACTTTGCTCCTGCGCCCAATCCAGCGCCGCCCTCGGCCGCTAACTGGCTGGGAACCGATGATCGGGGGCGCGATGTCTTGGCACGCTTGCTCTACGGTTTTCGCATCTCGGTGCTGTTCGCCTTGGCGCTCACCTTGTTTGGGACGGTGATCGGCATTTTGACGGGGGCTTTGCAAGGCTTCTTTGGGGGCAAGACAGACTTGGCCATGCAGCGCTTCATTGAAATTTGGAGCGCCATGCCTGAGCTGTATTTGCTCATCATCTTTTCTGCGGTGTTCGAACCCAGTGTGAGCTTGCTGCTCATTCTTCTGGGCTTGTTTGGTTGGATGGGCTTGTCTGACTACGTGCGTGCGGAGTTTTTGCGCAACCGCCAGCTCGACTATGTGCGTGCCGCACGTGCGCTGGGTTTGTCCAACTTGCAAATCATGTGGCGCCACGTGTTGCCCAACAGCCTGACGCCCGTGGTCACCTTTTTGCCGTTTCGCATGAGTGCGGCCATCTTGTCGCTCACGTCGCTGGACTTTCTGGGCTTAGGTGTGCCACCTGGCACCCCGAGTTTGGGCGAGTTGTTGGCGCAAGGCAAAAACAACATTGATGCGTGGTGGATTTCACTCTCGACCTTTGCCGTGCTGGTGGTGACCTTGATGTTGCTCACCTTCATGGGCGACGCCTTGCGTGATGCGCTGGACCCCAGAAAGGCACGCACATGAGACTGCCTTTGCTTCAAGTGCGCGATTTGCGCATTGGGTTTCAGAGTGAAGATGTCGTCAAAGGCATCAGCTTTAACTTAGACCTTGGCGAAAAGCTCGCCTTGGTGGGGGAGTCTGGCTCGGGCAAAAGTGTGACTGCACTGAGCTTTGTCAAATTGCTGGAAGGGGCTCGTGTGTCAGGGCGTGTGCTGTGGATTGCACAAGACGAAGACACCTTGCATCCCGATGCCACACAGGCGCCTCACACGCATGATTTGGTCAAGCTGCGTGAGAAAGAGCTGATCAACATCCGTGGGCAAGACATCGCGTTTGTCTTTCAAGAGCCCATGACGGCGTTGAATCCTTTGATGATGGTGGGCGATCAAATTGCCGAAGTGCTGGAGCTCAAACGTGGCATGACGCGTGCTGAGGCATGGCATGAGGCCGTTGAGTTGTTGGGCTTGACGGGCATTCCAGAGCCTGTGCGCCGCGCCAGTGCCTATCCGCATCAGCTTTCGGGGGGGCAGCGCCAGCGCGTGATGATTGCCATGGCCTTGGCATGTCGCCCGCGTTTGCTGGTGGCTGACGAGCCGACCACTGCTTTGGATGTGTCTTTGCGTGCCCAAATTTTGGATCTGCTCAACGACTTGCAAAAACGCTTTGGTATGGCGGTGTTGCTCATCACGCATGACCTCAATACCGTGCGCTACTTCGCCGATCAAGTGTTGGTGATGGAAAAGGGCGTGGTGGTGGAGTCCGGGGCGGTGGATGTTGTGCTGACGTATCCCACACACCCCTACACCCAAAAACTCATCAACAGCCAACCGCCCCGCGATGTGGTCGAAGCCAAAAGCCACAGCCCCTCGGTCATGCAAGCCAGAGCCCTACACGTGACTTACCCCACCCGTCGTGCAGGATGGAAGGGCTGGTTCAAAGACGATCAATTCATTGCCGTGCACGGCGCTAGCTTTGATTTGTGCGCGGGGCAAACCTTGGGCGTGATTGGCGAGTCCGGCTCTGGCAAAACCACCTTGGCTTTGGCCGCATTGGGGCTCATCCCCCACGAGGGATCGCTGACGATTGACAGCAAGTCTTGGTGCGGCAATGCGGCACAAGACTTGCCATTGCGTCGCAAAGTGCAAGTGGTGTTCCAAGACCCGTTTTCCTCTTTGTCGCCACGCATGAACGTGCAAGAGCTGGTGTCCGAGGGGCTGACGCTGCATGCGCCAGAGCTAGACG
>JBEEJP010000073.1:0-8776 GCA_041169125.1 Pseudomonadota bacterium | reverse complement strand
GGCGGTTTTAAAATACTCGCGCCGCTGACCATTCAGATGTTGCTCACCACGCGTCGCGTGGCTGATGCGCTCACGCTTCGCTTGCGTCGCTAACAAAATTTCCCACATGAACACGTCCACTCTTTCTCTGGCATTGGTCTCCTTGTTTGCCGCACTCATCGCTGTGTTTGGGTTGATTCCCAAAATCGATTTGCCTTTAGGTGTTCCCATCACCCTGCAAACGCTTGGTGTGATGTTGGCCGGCTGCATGTTGGGGGCCAAACGCGCCTTGCAAGCAGTGGCTTTGTTCTTGGCGGCGGTGGCCTTGGGCTTGCCTTTGCTGTCAGGTGGCCGTGGTGGTATCGGGGTGTTTTTTGCGCCTGCAAGTGGCTATCTGATCGGGTGGCCTTTGGGTGCATTTGTCACTGGCTGGGTCATGTCGCTTTTGCCAACCGGCTCGCCGCGTCGCTCGGCCATCAGCGCGTTCATGGCTTGCGTCATCGGCGGTTTGTTGGTGGTGCATGTGTGCGGTGTCATCGGTTTGGTTCACATTGCCAACTTGACGTGGGAGCAAGCCATCATGGGTACCTTGGTGTTTGTGCCGGGCGACTTGATCAAGTGCGCCTTGTGCGCCACCGTGGTTCATACCGTGGCACGTGGGTTGCCCGACTGGCGTTTTGGTGGCTAACCACCGCTTGGTCCACGCGCCACTGGCGCACTGGGCACAACACCGTGCCAGCGCAGTGGCACTTGACGACGGCATCACGAGCCTCACGTTTGCAGCCTTGCATGCCGAGGTGACCCAGCAAGCACAAGCACTTGAACAGCGCCAAGCCCCTGCCACTGTCTTTGTCGACAACACCTTAGGCACGATGGCGCAATTGGTGGCGTTCTTAGGCATTGTTGCCAGCGGTCGGTGCGCGGCCGTGACCGACCCAGATTGGCCTGTGGCGGTTCACCAAAGCGTGCAAGCTGCGTTTTCACAAGATGCTGCCCATCTGCCTGAGCCCACACCACTGACCCCTTTTTATATCGGCTTCACATCGGGTAGCACCGGTCATCCCAAAGGCTTTCGGCGCCACCACCAATCGTGGACAGAGAGCCTGCGTGTGTGTCTTGAAACGTTTGGTGCAGAGGCGGCCACGCGTGTGTTTGCACCCGGGCGCATCTCGCACTCTTTGTTCTTGTTTGGCATGATGCAAGGGCTGTGGAGCGGTGCGGGGGTGGTGATGCAGCCGCATTTTTCGGCAGCGCGCATGCTGGACACCTTGCAGCAAGGCCACACCCCTTGCGTGGTGGCTGTGCCCAGCCAGCTCTTGCTGTTGTTGACCTTGGCACAACGCCGCCACACGCCCCCCATCGAGGGCGTGCGATTGATTCTGATCAGCGGCGCCCGCTGGATGCGTGACCGCACAGCTGCCTTGCAAGCGTTGTTTCCCAAAGCCCGCATCGTCGAGTTTTATGGCGCTTCAGAGACCAGCTTCATGGCGTGGATGGATGCCGACGCCTCAGCCCCCGCGCAAGCGGTCGGTCAACCATTCGCCCATGTCGACATCGCCATTCGCGACCCACAACCGCCTTTGGGCGTGGGGCACATTTTTGTACGCAGCCCGATGCTGTTCATGGACTATGTTGGCCCAAGTGCTGATCGCACCGCCGCCGTGCGCGATGGCGATTGGCTGTCTGTGCGAGACATGGGCTACATCGACGCACAAGGTTATTTATGCCTCGTTGGGCGAGAAAACCGCATGCTGGTCACGCAAGGCAAGAACTTATTTCCAGAAGAAGTCGAAGCCGTGTTGTTGACGGATCAACGCTTGGCACACGTGTCTGTGCAGGGCGTGGCTGACCCAATACGGGGGCAGGTGGTGGTTGCCGTGGTGCAGTTGCGCGAGGGGGTACCAACGTCGTTGACAACCCAAGACCTCGTCGCCTGCTGCCGTGACCGTTTAGAGGCGTACAAAATACCCAAGCGCGTGTGGCTGTGTGACGCATGGCCCTTCACCGCCAGCGGAAAAACCGATCACGCCGCGTTGGCCGAAGCCTTGCGCGCTGTGAACACACCCAACACGAAGGACTCGTCATGTCTACGCCTCCTGTCTTGATCGCTGCTTGGGCGCGTACCGCAGTGGTGCCCCGTGGGCAGGCCTTTCAGGCGCTGCAGGCACACGAGATCGCTGCGCCTGTGCTGCACCAAGTGTTGCAACGTGCGGGCATCCCTAGCGCTGCGGTGGATGCGGTGGTGCTGGGCAATGCCTTGGGTGCCGGTGGCAACCCTGCGCGCTTGCTGGCCTTGCAGGCCGAGTTGCCCACCGCATGCGCCGCCTACACCGTCGACACCCAGTGCTGCGCAGGCTTAGATGCGGTGGCCATAGGGGCCGCCCTGATTGCATCTGGCCAAGCGCAGGTGGTGGTCGCGGGTGGTGCAGAAGCTTGGAGCCGATCGCCACTGCGCATGCACCGCCCTTTGCACGCCGGCGATGCGCCTGTGCCGTATGAACGGCCCGCATTTGCGCCTACGCCTGAGCAAGACCCCGACATGCTGTCTTCTGCTGCGCACTATGCAGTCGCCAATGGCTACACCCGTGCCGAACAAGAAGCCTATGCCGTGCAAAGCCACACCTTGGCCTTGCAGCATCACGCTGAATTGGCGCACGAGATCGTGCCTGTGCTGGGCGTGAGCCACGACCCCCATCCCCGCCCCATGACGCTGGCGCGGGCCGCACGCATGCCCACGGTGGCGTGTGCGTCAGATGTGGATGCACAGACCTGGGGCTTGAGTGCACTCACGGTATCAGCCCAAGCCGACGGGGCTGCTTTGGTGGTGTTGATGAGCCCTCAAGCCTGCGCCACATGGGGCGTGTCCGCCTCGATGGCTTGGGCGGCGCATGCCTCGGTGGGAAGCACGCCCGAAGTGCCCTTGGTGGCCGCTGAACTGGCCGCACGTGCTGTCTTGCAACGCGCAGGCGTTGCTTCAGTGGCAGAGGTCACGTGTGTGGAACTGCATGATGCATTTGCCGTGCAAGGCTTGAGTTTTGCCAAGGGCTTGGGCTTGACACCCGAGCAGCTCAACCCCAAAGGCGGCGGCTTGGCGCGCGGGCACCCGATTGGCGCTTCGGCGGCCATTGCGTTGGTGCGTGTGTTGTCTGAACTGGCACCTCAACCCACCCACGCAAACGGTTTAGTGACGGTGGCAGGCGCGGGTGGTTTGGGGTCGGCGGCATGGGTGCAAAAAATAGCGCCCCTGCCTTAACCCACCACCTTGAAATATGTGTCTAAGTCAGCACGCTCGGTTTGGGTTTGGTTCACCGGTGCCTGCGGGTCGGCATAGCCCAATGCCAAACCGCACACAATGACAGACGCCTCGCTCAAGCCCAAATGTTGTCGGATGAGTGAGGGGTAAGACGCCATGGCCCCAATCGCGCAAGAGGCCAAGCCTTGCGCTTGTGCTGCCAACATCAGGCCATACAAGGCCATGCCCAAGTCCATATAGCCACCGCTGCCAAAACCGTGTTCAAGGGTGACGATCAAGGCCACGGGTGCATCGAAGAAACGAAAGTTGCGTTCAAACTGCGCATCACGTCCCGCCCGATCCTCGCGCGCCACACCCAAAGCCCCATATAGCGCTTGTGCGGCCACCACTTGGCGTTTGCGCAAGGTCATCGGCATGGGTTTGGGAAAGTAGTCGTAATCCTCCGCCTCAGCCTCACCGCCACGCCAAGCGCGAACCAAATCGGCAGACAAGGCCTCGCGCGCCGCACCCCTGACCCACGTGAACGAACCGGGCTGCAAGTTCGCGCCGCTCGGCGCCTTGCGTGCGCACACCAAGAGCTGCTCCAGCACCTCAGGCGCAACAGGGGTGGGTAAATACCCTCGCATTGAGCGTCGCTCAGCACACAGGTCAAAGAAGGAGGGGGATGTAGGCACACAGAAATTATCGGTGGGAAAAGTAAGTAATTCCCCCATGACAACTCTCTCTAGAATGCAAATTCTTACTTAACCCATCTCAACTGGAGCAACGCATGAAAAAGCAGTTCGTTACCTTGGCTGTGGCCACCTTGTTGGCAGGCACCGCCTTCGCGCAAGCCAATGACACTCTCGCGAAAGTCAAAGCCGCAGGATCTATCACCATGGGTGTGCGCGATTCGTCTGGCGCTTTGTCTTACACCTTGGGTGACGGCAAGTATGTGGGCTACCACATTGAGATTTGCCAACGCATCATTGCCAACGTTGAGAAGGCCGTTGGTAAAAAATTGGACGTGAAGTACACCCCCGTGACTTCACAAAACCGTATTCCTTTGGTGGAGAACGGCACCGTGGACATCGAGTGCGGCTCTACCACCAACAACGAAGCCCGCCAAAAGCAAGTGGCGTTTGCGTTCACCACGTACGTGGAAGAAGTGCGCATCGCGGTGCGTGCCAACTCGGGCATCACGTCCATCGCTCAGTTGAACGGCAAAAACGTGGCGACCACCACAGGCACGACGTCTGTGCAATTGCTGCGCAAGAACGAACGCGCCACTGGCGTTGACTTCAAAGAAGTGTTCGGCAAAGACCATGCAGACAGCTTCCTTCTGCTCGAGTCTGGCCGCGCTGACGCCTTTGTGATGGACGGCCAAATTTTGGCTGGCAACATTGCCAACAGCAAAGCCCCAGCGGACTTCAAAATCGTGGGCGAAGTGTTGAACGTCGAGCCCATCGCCATCATGTTCCGCAAGGATGACCCTGCGTTCAAGAAATTGGCAGACGACACCATTGCTGGTTTGGCCAAGTCTGGCGAACTCGCCAAGCTGTACGACAAGTGGTTTGTGCAAGCCATTCCTCCCAAGAACATCAAGCTGGGCATGCCTGCCAGCGATGCCAACAAGGACGCTTGGAAAAACTTGAACGACAAGCCTGTTGAAGCCTACGCCAAGAAGTAATTTCAGAAACTCAAAAACATGACACTCGATTGGCAGGTTTTTCTTCAGGACGATGGTGGGGGACGAACCTACCTCGAGTGGATGTTTGACGCTTGGGGCTGGACGCTCTCTGTCGCGGGCGGCGCTTGGGTGGTGGCCATGGTGTCGGGGTGCCTCATGGGCATTTTGCGCACCTTGCCACCGGATACGCGTCTGAATATTGGCTTGGCCAAATTCGCCAACGCTTGGGTGGAGCTGTTTCGCAACATCCCTGTGTTGGTCCAAATTTTTCTCTGGTACTTTGTGTTGCCCAAGGTCTTTCCGGCCATGCAACAAGTGCCGGGTTTTGTGTTGGTGGTGTTGGGCTTAGGCTTCTTCACCTCATCGCGTGTGGCCGAGATGCTGCGTGCGGGCATTCAAGCCATGCCACGTGGTCAGCGCTATGCGGCCATGGCCATGGGCTTTACCACATGGCAAACCTACCGCTATGTGCTGTTGCCCATTGCGTTTCGCACCATTTGGCCCCCGCTCACCAGCGAGTCGATGAACTTGCTCAAAAACTCTTCGGTGGCGTTTGCGGTGTCAATCGCTGAACTCACCATGTACGCCATGCAAGTGCAAGAGGAAACCTCACGCGGCATTGAGGTCTATCTGCTGGTCACGGCGATGTACACCGTGTCCGCCTTTGCCGTGAACCGTGTGATGGCCTTTGTCGAGCGCCGCATGCAAATCCCGGGCCTCGTGGTGGCGGGCAATGTGGGCGGGGGGCACTGAGCATGACCGCACTCGATTTTTCTTTTGTCGAATGGGACATCTTCAACAAGTTTGTGTTGAAGGGCATGTTGTTCAGCGTGGAGCTGACCCTCATCGCCACCATCGGTGGCATTGTGTTTGGCACGATCCTCGCACTCATGCGTTTGTCGGGCAACAAGGTGCTTGAGCTCCCCGCCGTCATTTATGTGAACGGCATGCGCTCCATCCCTTTGGTGATGGTCATTCTGTGGTTCTTCTTGCTGATTCCGTTTTTGATTGGCCGCTCCATCGGTGCCGAGCTGTCGGCCACCATCACCTTTGTGGCGTTTGAAGCGGCGTACTTCAGCGAAATCATGCGAGCCGGTATTCAGTCCATTCCACGGGGGCAGACCATGGCGGGGCAGGCCTTGGGCATGACCTACAGCCAAAACATGCGCTTGATTGTGTTGCCCCAAGCCTTTCGCAACATGATTCCGGTGTTGCTCACACAAACCATCATCTTGTTCCAAGACACCTCGTTGGTGTACGCCATTGGGGCGTATGACTTGCTCAAGGGCTTTGTCACTGCCGGCAAGATTTATGGCCGCGTGGAAGAGGTCTACATCTTGGCGGCCTTGGTGTATTTCGTCATTTGTTTTGGCCTCTCGGCCCTCGTGCGTCGCTTGCAAGCGCGCATTGCCATCATTCGCTGAGCGTTAAGTTGCGCTGGAGTTCATCGTGATTGAATTAAAAAATGTTTCTAAGTGGTACGGCCCCGTGCAGGTGCTGAACAACTGTTCCACCAACATCCAAAAAGGTGAGGTGGTGGTGGTTTGTGGCCCCTCAGGCTCAGGCAAATCCACCCTCATCAAAACCATCAACGCCTTAGAGCCTTTCCAACAAGGCGAAATTTTTGTCGATGGCATTGCCGTGCACGGCAAAGACACCGACTTGCCCAAACTACGCAGCCGCGTGGGCATGGTGTTTCAGCACTTCGAGCTGTTCCCGCATTTATCGGTGACCGAGAACTTGACCATTGCACAGCAAAAAGTCTTGGGTCGCAGCGAAGAAGAGGCACGTGCCCACGGGTTGAAATACTTGGAGCGCGTGGGCCTGATGGCGCACAAAGACAAGTTCCCCGGCCAACTCTCAGGCGGGCAACAACAACGCGTGGCCATTGCCCGCGCGTTGAGCATGGATCCCATCGTGATGTTGTTTGACGAACCCACCTCCGCACTCGACCCCGAGATGGTGGGCGAGGTGTTGGACGTCATGGTGGACTTGGCCAACGAAGGCATGACCATGATGTGCGTGACCCACGAAATGGGCTTTGCGCGCAAAGTCGGTAGCCGCGTGATCTTCATGGACGTGGGGGGCAAAGTGTTGGAGGACTGCTCAAAGGACGAGTTCTTCAACCACCCTGAAAACCGTCAGCCACGCACCAAAGAGTTTTTGGCGAAGATCTTGCAGCACTGAGGCTGCCGTGTTCACAAAAAAAGGCGTCTCATGGAGACGCCTTTTTGTTGGGGGTGTTGAAGGTCAGAGGTCCAACACCAAACGTGGCGACTTGCTGCGTGAGATGCAGACCATCATGCAATCGTTTTTCTCTTGCTCTTCGGGCGTGAGGTACATGTCCCAATGTTCAGGCTCACCCTCTTTCACATGGGTGAGGCACGTCCCACACACCCCTTCGCTGCATGAGAAGGGCACCTCTACACCTGCGTCTTGCAGCGCCTTGAGGATGCTTTGATCGGGCTGAACTGTCAGCGTGAGGTTGCGTTGGGCGAGGTGCACTTCAAAGGTGTTGTGGCTCATGTGGGTTCTCCTTGTTCTTGCTGTAGGACACGCTCGATCACGCGGCGCGACTGCACACCGCCTGCATCGATGTTGAGCATCAAGAGTTTGCGCTCGGGGTGGCGCAAGATGTTTTCCTGCTGCAATTGCAGCATCTCCATGTCTTCGCCAAAGATGGTGCCTTGGCCCTGACGGATGCTGTCGGTCAGCGCTGCGTCATTGGCCTTGAAATTGCGGGCCATGCCCCAGTGGTACCAGTGCGACGTCTCGGTCTCGGGGGTGATGAAGTCCACCACCACGCTGTAGGCCTTGACCTCGGCTGGCGCATTGAAGCCACCGTGGCC
Source organism: Pseudomonadota bacterium (assembly GCA_041169125.1). Classification (GTDB taxonomy): domain Bacteria; phylum Pseudomonadota; class Gammaproteobacteria; order Burkholderiales; family Burkholderiaceae_C; genus Limnohabitans. The sequence goes on along the minus strand of JBEEJP010000073.1, from coordinate 1,026 downwards.
CGCGAGGGCCACACCCACATCGATCATGATGTGGCTTGGGGGGGAGAAGCGGCAAATCTGCCAACGGTCCACCTTGGCCTGCGGGTCTAGGCCGTTGGCACTCATGGCCATCTGCCAAAACGGCGGCGCTTGGATGCCGTCCATGAAACGCTGGGTGATGACCTTGTCGCCGTCCACCTTGGTTTCGCATGGCGTCTCGTCGATCTCGGGCTGGCCGATGCTGGTGGCGTGCACATAGGTCTCGTGTGTCAGGTCCATCAGGTTGTCGATCATCAGCCGGTAGTCGGCCTTGACGTGGTACAGCCCACCGCCATACGCCCATGCGGGGTTGTCGAAAAATTCAAATACCGGCATCTGCGCCACATCGGCTTGGGCTTGATCACCCGGCCAGACCCAGACAAAGCCATAGCGCTCGACCACGGCAAAGGTCTTGACCGCCGGAAAGCCGCGCACGCGCTGGCCGGGCATGTGCACGGTCTTGCCGTCCGCGCCCATCTCCAGCCCGTGGTAGCCGCAACGCAAACCGTTCTTGCAGGCCTTGCCCAGCGACATGGGTGCGCCACGGTGTGGGCAGAAATCTTCGACCGCCGCGACTTGCCCGTCCACGCCACGGAAGATGGCCATCTTCTCGTTGCAGATGGTGCGGCCCAGCGGCTTGTCGCCCAGAGCTTCGAGTTCGGCCGCCGAGCAGGCCACGTACCAAGTGTTTTTGATGAACATGATCAGGCCTCCTGCCGAGCCGCCTCAAAGGAGGCCTCGCCCCCTTGGGGGGCAGCGAATACATGAACTGATGAGCGTGGGGGCATGATTTTTTCTTTCAGGTTCAATGACGGGACACGCCCAAGAGGCGGTCCAGCAATTCGGGTTGCTGTTTCAGGGTGTCGGCGTCGCTGGTGTGCACCACGGTGCCGTGGTCCAGCACCACCGCTTGGTGGCTGATGGCCAGAATCGCCTGCGGGTGCTGCTCGACGATGATGGCCGACAAGCCCTCCTCGCGGGTGATGCGGGCAATCGCGCGCAGCAACT
>JBEEJP010000072.1:0-8845 GCA_041169125.1 Pseudomonadota bacterium | reverse complement strand
GCCACATCGTGTGCGGCATCGGTGAAGTCGGTGTCCAGCGGCAAACCGAGTTGCCACAACACCAGCCAAGCGGCTTCGTCGTCGGCGTTGGTGGTGCCTTGGCCAAAGGCGACTTGGGCTTGTGCCAATTGCTCTGCGCTTTGCTGGATCAGGTGAGAAATATTCATAACAATCGTTCGTCTAATAGTTTTTGAACGATATCGGCTTGGCGCTGATCACGTCGACGCTTGATTGGATCACGGTTATCCGCTTTTTCTGCCAACCAACGCTTGAATGCCACAAATGTTTTTGGCGATACCGTTCTTAATATGGCCATCTTTCCTGTGCTGCTCATGACCACCGATTCAAACTTCGGGGCACTTGTGAGCACAGAAGCTCGCATCGCTTGCACAGGCCAAAGATCATCCTCATCGTTTGAAAACCGGAAGGGATGCGGATCATCGCTTTCTTGCATGCGACGCAAAAAATCAACCTCAAAACCCTTGGCATTGATGGCTGTTTCGTTTTGTCCCTCTTTGCGCACAAAGGTCCGATCTGCTTTTTGCAGCACGCCAAGCACGGAGTCGTCTAACTTGGCCATGTCACTTATGAACTGCACTTTTTTGCGTACATCCCACAGCAAATCAACGTCCAAGGTGGCCATCGCCGCTTGCTCAATACGCACACCTGCAGCCGTTTCGTAGGCATACAACGCATGCGTTCCCACGACGGTGAAGTGCTCTGCTAGGCCGCTGTCATCGATGGCCTGAAGAATGTCAATCAACAGGGTGGGGGCTCTTCCTACTTTCAGGGCTTTGTTGAGTCGTTCTGCTTCTTTCACCGCATCTCGCAGTGAACGCAAACGTTCTTCAACACTCGATTTTTTTGCACTGAATTCTCGGTAGATCAGCTCTGTGTCTGGGCTTCGTGGACCCACACGTTGTTGCCGATTGTCTGGACTGGTTTTCACAAGGTATTCGTAGTCGCCTTGCTTTTTCCAATACATCCCACCCGCATAGGACTTGGCTTTGGCCTTTGTATTTTCAAACTCTTTGAAAATCGTTGACGAATCAATCCATTGCCTAGTTGCGTTGTCGGGGATCAAAGTCCAATTCATTGGCCGTATTAAATCACAAAATCAAAAAATATACGGCCAATGCATTCAATTAAGCAGCAGTTTTATCCAAATTTTCCAGCACACGGCGGTAAATGTTTTTGAGGGGGTCTAAGTCGGCCACCGCCACAAACTCGTTGATTTTGTGAATGGTCGCGTTGGGTGGGCCCAGCTCAATGACTTGGGGGCAGACTTGCGCGATGAAGCGCCCGTCGCTCGTGCCACCGGTGGTGGAGAGTTCGGTCTCGACGCCCACTTCGTCGCGGATGGCGCGTTGCACCGCGCCCACCAAGTCGCCGGGGGTGGTGAGAAAGGGCAGGCCGCCCACCGTCCATTGGAGGTCAAAGTCCAAACCGTGTTTTTGCAGCACGGCGGTGAGGCGTTGTTGTAGGCCTTCAGGCGTGGATTCGGTGCAGAAACGGAAGTTGAAGTCCACCACGCACACGCCCGGAATCACGTTGCTCGCGCCGGTGCCTGCGTGGATGTTGCTCACCTGCCAGCTGGTGGGGGGGAAGAAATCGTTGCCTTGGTCCCATTCAATGGCCACCAACTCGGCCAAAGCAGGGCTGAGCAAGTGGATGGGGTTTTTGGCGAGTTGTGGGTAGGCAATGTGGCCTTGCACGCCTTTGACGGTGAGCTTGCCGCTCATCGTGCCACGGCGCCCGTTTTTGATCATGTCGCCCGTGCGCTCGACCGAGGTGGGCTCGCCCACGATGCACCAGTCCAATCGTTCGCCACGGGCTTTCAAGGCTTCGCACACTTTGACCGTGCCATCGACCGCAGGGCCTTCTTCGTCGCTGGTGAGTAAGAAGGCGATGTTGATATTGGCAGCCGCTTGAGCCGCCACAAACTCTTCACACGCCACCACCATGGCGGCCAAGGAGGCTTTCATGTCGCTCGCACCACGGCCAAACAGTTTGCCGTCGCGATGGGTCGGGGTGAAGGGGTCGCTGGCCCATTGGTCAATGGGGCCGGTGGGCACCACATCGGTGTGGCCTGCAAACACCAAGGTTTTGGCATGGGCGTGTGGGCTGCGTTTGATGGCCCACAGGTTGCTCACGCGAAAGGTGTCTGGCCCGCTGTCGATGCGCTCACACGCAAACCCCAGCGGTGCAAGACGCGCTGTGATGATGTCCAAACAGCCCGCGTCCTCAGGCGTAACCGAAGGGCGCGAGATGAGTTGCTCGGTGAGCTGGAGGGTGCGAGACATCGACGAAGACCTGGATTAGTCGCGCAACAGGTCGTTGATGCTGGTCTTGGAGCGGGTTTGTGCATCCACGCGCTTGACGATGATGGCGGCGTACATGCTGTATGGCGTGCCGTTGGCGGCCACTTTAGGAATGTTGCCGCTGACCACCACAGAGCCAGAAGGCACGCGACCGTAGGTGATTTCGCCGGTGGCACGGTCAAACAAGGGCGTGGATTGGCCGATGTACACGCCCATGCCGAGCACGGAGTTTTCTTCGACGATCACGCCTTCCACCACTTCAGAGCGTGCGCCGATGAAGCAGTTGTCTTCAATGATGGTGGGGTTGGCTTGCAAGGGTTCGAGCACGCCGCCCAAGCCCACGCCACCCGACAAGTGCACGTTTTTACCCACTTGGGCGCAAGAGCCCACGGTGGCCCATGTGTCCACCATGGTGCCACTGTCCACATAGGCACCAATGTTCACGTAAGAGGGCATCAAAATCGCGCCAGACGCGATGAAGCTACCGCGACGCGCCACAGCAGGTGGCACCACGCGCACGCCTGAGGCTTTCATTTCTTCTTCGCTCATGTGCGCAAACTTGGTTTGCACTTTGTCGTAAAAGCCCAAATCGCCCGCTTTGATGACGGCGTTGTCGTGCAAACGGAACGACAACAGCACGGCTTTCTTGAGCCATTGGTGCACGGTCCATTGACCCACGCCTTCGCGGGTGGCCACGCGCAAGCGGCCAGCGTTCAATTCGGCAATCACGTGTTCCACGGCATCACGCACTTCGTGTGTGGCATTGTCGGCACTGATGTTGGCGCGGTTGTCCCAAGCGTTGTCGATGACGTGTTGGAGTTGGTGTTGAGTCATGGTTGTCTTCTCTGCGTTGAAATGAATTAAGAATGGTTTTTTTGAATGAACGCCACGATGCGTTGCGCGGCTTCTAGGCACTCGGCGGTTTCGGCCACCAAAGCCATGCGAATTCGACCAGCGCCGGGGTTGAAGCCCTTGGCTTCGCCAATACCGTGCCCTTCTCTGGCCAAGTAGCTACCCGGCAGCACCGTCACATTGTATTGAGCGAGCAAATCCCTTGCGAAAGCCACATCGTCGCCACCGGGGACTGCCGCCCACAGGTAAAAACCAGCGTCGGGCAAGCGCACATCCATCACCGCTTCGAGCAGTGGGGTGACGGCGGCAAATTTTTGGCGGTACTGTTGGCGGTTGTCCACCACATGGGTTTCGTCGTTCCAAGCGGCAATGCTGGCGGCTTGCACCATGCCGCTCATGGCAGAGCCGTGGTAGGTGCGATAGAGCAAGAACTGTTTGAGGATGTTCGCATCACCCGCCACAAAACCGCTGCGCATGCCCGGCACATTGCTGCGCTTGGACAAGCTGGTGAAGGCCACCAAGTTTTTAAAGTCGGTGCGGCCCAGCTTGGCGGCGGCTTCCAAGCCACCCAAAGGCGCTTCTTCGCGGAAGTAAATTTCGCTGTAGCACTCGTCGCTGGCAATGACAAAGCCGTATTGGTCGCTCAAGGCAAAGAGCTTTTCCCAGTCGCTCATGGGCATGACGGCACCGGTCGGGTTGCCGGGGGAGCACACAAACAGCAACTGCGTCTTGGCCCACACGTCGGCAGGCACGCTGTCCCAATTGACGTTGAAGTTCAGGGCGGGGTCGCTGGGGGCGTAATAGGTTTTGGCACCGGCCAGTAGCGCTGCGCCTTCGTAGATTTGGTAGAACGGGTTGGGGCAGACCACCACGGCTTCACGGGTGGGGTCAATCACCGTTTGGGCAAATGCAAACAAGGCCTCACGCGAGCCGTTGACGGGCAGCACTTGTGTGGCCGCGTCCAACGTCAAGCCGTAGCGGCGCTGCATCCAGTTCACGCAGGATTCGCGCAAAGCGGGCAACCCAGCGGTAGCGGGGTAGGCGGCCAACTGCGCGGTGGCTTTGGACAAGGCGTCCAACACCAACTGCGGCGTGGCATGACGTGGCTCGCCAATCCCTAGGCTGATGGGCGCATACGCGGGGTTGGGTGTGACGGTGGCAAAAAGTTGCTTCAGCCGCTCAAAAGGATAGGGCTGCAAACTCGAAAGAAGGGGATTCATGGCTGCTATTATCCCCGCGCTCTGTGATCAATCTGAATCCTATGTCCACAACTGCCTTGCTTGACTTGACCCGTGCCAAAGAATTTGCATTCGAGGCGGATCAGCTGCGCGAGTTGTTGGTGACGTTTGAGCAAAGTTTGGTTCAAGAAATGGCCGTCATTCAGGATGGCATCGCCAGCGGCGATGCTTTGAAGGTGGAGCACGCCTTGCATGCGTTGAAAGGTTTCCTGCCTCTGTTTGCGGTTGAGTCCTTGGCGCAAGCCATGACAGAGCTGTATGCCAACAGCCGAGTGCAGCCTCTGAGCGTCACAGGCCCTGTGTTTACTGCATTAGTTCCTAGTTTGGAAGCCTTATTGGTCGAAGTCCGAGCCTGGCTCGCTTTATGATTACACCCTCATAAAAAGAGGCTTTTCAGTGCGTCTGAATTCAATCAAGTTATCGGGTTTCAAATCCTTTGCGGAACCCACCAATTTCATGCTGCCCGGCCAATTGGTCGGCGTGGTAGGCCCCAACGGCTGCGGCAAATCCAACATCATGGATGCCGTGCGTTGGGTGCTGGGCGAGTCCAAAGCGTCCGAGCTGCGTGGCGAGTCCATGCAAGACGTGATTTTTAACGGCACCACCACCCGCAAAGCGGCCAGCCGCTCTAGCGTGGAGCTGGTGTTCAGCAACGAAGACCACCGTGCCGGTGGCCAATGGAGCCAGTTTCCAGAAATCGCCGTCAAACGCGTGCTCACGCGCGATGGCGGCTCTAGCTACTACATCAACAACCAACCTGTGCGTCGTCGTGACGTGCAAGACGTGTTCTTGGGCACGGGCTTGGGCCCACGTGCTTACGCCATCATTGGTCAAGGCACCATCAGTCGCATCATTGAATCCAAGCCTGAAGAGCTGCGTTTGTTCTTGGAAGAAGCGGCGGGCGTGTCTAAGTACAAAGAACGCCGCCGCGAAACCGAAAACCGCCTGAGCGACACCCGCGAGAACTTGACCCGCGTGGAAGACATCTTGCGCGAGTTGAATGCCAACCTTGAAAAGTTGGAAAAGCAAGCCGAGGTGGCCCAGCACTACCACGCGCTCAATGCCGACGTGACTTTGAAGCAGCACCAGCTGTGGTTCTTGCGTCGTGCCGAGGCCGAAGCCGACCAAGTGGGCATCAAAACCCAAGCCGACAAGGCGGTCAACGACCTTGAGAGCCGCATTGCCGACTTGCGCCACATCGAAGCCGACCTAGAGACCGTGCGCCAAGCGCACTATGGCGCGGGCGATCTGGTGAACCAAGCGCAAGGCGCTTTGTACGAAGCCAGTGCCGAAGTGGGGCGCTTGGAAGCCGAAATCCGCTTTGTGGTGGAAGGCCGACAACGCGCGGAAGCTCGCCTGATTCAAATCAAGGAACAAACCGCACACTGGGCGGCTCAAAGCGAACAAGCGCACCAAGAGATTGAAAACCTCGCCTCGATGGCGATGGATGGTGAAGAAAAAGCCGTCATGCTCGCCGCGCAGGTGGAAGAGCAGGCCATGCAACTGCCCGAGTTGGAAGAAGCCTTGCGCGTGGCCCAACAACGCAGCAACGAGCAACGCGGCAGCGTGGCGCAAGTGCAGCAACAAATTCAGGTGTTGGCGGCTGACCAACGCAACATCGAAGAACAAAGCCGCAACCTCAACGCACGTTTGGAGCGCTTGAGCGCAGACAAAAACGCCTTGGCAGCCCCCGATGAAGTGCGGCTGAACAACCTCAAAGAGCAGCTGCAAGAGGCCCAGGTCCATGCCGAGGTGACAGCGGCACAACTGGAAGAGCTGCAAGCCAATGTGCCTGTGTTGGACCAAGCACGCCGCGAGGCCCAGCAAACGGTGAACGACGAGCAAACCAAGCAGGCCGACATTTCCGCCCGTTTGGAGGCTTTGAAAGCCTTGCAAGAAAAAGTACAAACCGACGACAAGCTCAAGCCATGGCTGGCCAAGCATGGCTTGGATGGTTTGCAAGCGTTGTGGAGCCGCATCCACATTGAAGCCGGTTGGGAAAACGCCCTCGAAGCCGCTTTGCGCGAGCGCATGGCCTCGCTCGAGGTGTCGCGCTTGGACATCGTGCGCGCTTTCCAAACCGATGCCCCGCCTGCCAAGTTGGCGTTCTACACGCCGCCAAGCGCCTCGGCACCTGAATCGCAAGCTAACTTGCCACGTTTGTCAGACCTGTTGCGTTTGAACGATGCCGGCCAAAAAGCCCTGTTGACCGACTGGCTCAACGGCTGCTTCACCGCTGCGAACTTGGACGAGGCCTTGGCCAAGCGCAGCAGTCTGCAACCGGGCCAAGTCATTTATGTGCCCAGTGGCCACGCCATCAGTGCACACAGCGTGAGCTTTTACGCGCAGGACAACGCGCAATCCGGCTTGTTGGCACGTGCCCAAGAGATTGAAAACCTTGACAAAAGCAGCAAGGCACAAGCCTTCATCGCCGATGAAGCCCGCAGTGCTTTGGTGCGGGCTGAAAGCGCGTACAGCGAGTCGTCGCAACGCTTGGTCAGCATCCGTGCTGAGGCCACCGCGGCGCAGGCCACCGCGCACGAGCTGCAAGTGGAAACCCTGCGCTTGAGCCAATTGGCCGAGCAAACCCGCGCACGCAGCGAGCAAATCAGTGGTGATTTGTCAGAGGTCGAAGCCCAATTGGCCGACTTGCAAGAGCGCCGTGCCACCGCCGAGGCCCGCTTTGAAGAACTCGACATGCAGCTGGCCGACAGCCAAGAACGCCATGCCCAGTTGGACGAAGCCGTCATCAACGCCGAACGCCGCCTGAACGACAGCCGTGAGCAACAACGCAGCTTGGAGCGTCAAGCCCAAGAAGCCCAGTTTGCCCAACGCAGCTTGGCCACCCGCGAAGCCGAACTCAAACGCATCATCGACACGGCCACGCAACAAGCCGCCTCCATCGCTGCCGAAGAAACCCGTGTGCAAGAAGACCTCACACGTCTGACCGACGCCGCGGCCCAAGCCGGTTTGCAAAATGCGTTGAACATCAAGATGGAGCGCGAAGCCGCATTGGCTGCCAAGCGCAGCGAGTACGACGACCTCACCACCAAACTGCGCGCCAGCGACGAACGTCGCTTGCAGCTGGAACGCGAGTTGGAGCCTTTGCGTCAACGCATCACCGACTTCCAACTCAAAGAGCAAGCCGCTCGCTTAGGGCTGGAGCAGTACACGCAACTCTTGACCGATGCCCAGGCCGACCTCGAAGCCGTGTCTGCTTCTATCTTGGCCAACAACGTGCGCTTGGGCGGTTTGCAAGGCGAGATTGACCGCCTGCACCGCGACATCACCGCCTTGGGCGCTGTGAACTTGGCGGCTTTGGAAGAGTTGGCCAGTGCCAGCGAACGCAAACTGTTCTTGGATGCCCAAAACACCGACTTGACCGACGCGATGAACACGCTGGAAGACGCGATTCGCAAGATCGACGCCGAAACCCGCGAACTCTTGGGCGGCACCTTCAAGGTCGTCAACGAGCACTTTGGCCGCATGTTCCCCGAGTTGTTTGGGGGCGGCAATGCCAAGCTGGTCATGACGGGTGAGGAAATTTTGGACTCTGGTGTGCAGGTGATGGCCCAGCCACCCGGCAAGAAAAACCAAACCATTCACTTGCTCTCGGGCGGCGAAAAAGCCCTCACCGCGATTGCGCTGGTGTTTGCCATCTTCCAGCTCAACCCAGCGCCATTTTGTTTGCTGGACGAGGTGGACGCGCCGCTGGACGACGCCAACACCGAGCGTTACGCCAAGTTGGTGTCGAGCATGTCCAAAGAAACCCAATTCCTTTTCATCTCGCACAACAAGATTGCGATGGAAATGGCCGAACAACTCATTGGTGTGACCATGCAAGAGCAGGGTGTGTCACGCATCGTGGCGGTGGACATGGAGTCTGCTGTGTCCATGGCCGATGTGGCTTGAAAATTAAAATAAGAACATGAGTACTCTTCAAATTGGTTTAGCGATTGCCGGTGGCGTGGTCTTGGCGGGTGTGGTGGCCCACAGCACGTGGACCTCGCGCAAAAACAAACCCCGTCAAGCCGAACCGCTGCCACAAGAAAAAAACATCGAACCCGCAGCCTATGCACCTGACTACGGTCAGCCGCAAGAGCCCTCGTTCGATATCGCTCCGAGCTTTGAAGCGCACCATGAACCCGAGGTGTTGGCGACGACGCCCAGCAGCATTGCGCCCACCTACGAAACCAGTGGGGGCCTAGACCCCGTGAGCGACATGGCCCGCAGCATGATGGAAGAGGCCACCGCTCACGCCCAGCGCGTGCCCGACGAGGCCGAACTGGCCCGCATTGCCCAAGCCAAAGCAGCTGCGGCCAAAGTGGCTGCAGAACGTGCCGCCCAACAAGCGGCACAAGCCCCAGCGGCCCCTGTCATGGCGCCTGCCGTGGCCAAAGTCATGGAGACCGCCACCTCAGACTTGCCCCAGCC
>JBEEJP010000071.1:0-8956 GCA_041169125.1 Pseudomonadota bacterium | reverse complement strand
GACTACAAGCCAGGCAAACGCGACGCCATTCCCAACAAAGACGTGGAGGCCATGATTGCCCAACATCGCGAAACGCTAGGCATCAAGGCTCGCAAGATCGGTGATGAAGAAATCGTGCAGCGCTTGAACCTCGCCTTGGTCAACGAAGCCGCCCACATTTTGGAAGAAGGCATTGCCAGTAAAGCCAGCGACATCGACATGGTGTACATCAGCGGCTATGGCTTCCCCATCTACCGTGGCGGCCCTATGAACTACGCCAACGAGTTGGGCTTGTTCAATGTGGTGCAAGCCATGCAACGCTTTGCCACGAATCCACACGATGACGCCGAGTTTTGGAAGCCAGCCCCCTTGCTCGCCAAGCTCGCCGCCGAAGGCCAGACCTTCAACTGAAACAGATTTAAGGAAACTCTATGACCAACGCTGTCATTGTCTCTACCGCCCGCACACCGCTTGCCAAAAGCTGGAGGGGCTCTTTCAACATGACCCACGGCGCGACCTTGGGTGGTCACGTCGTCAAACATGCCATTGCACGCGCTGGCATTGAAGCCGCCGAGGTGGACGACGTGCTCATGGGGTGTGCCTTGCCCGAGGGGGCGACGGGCATGAACATCGCACGTCAAATTGCGCTGGCCGCAGATTGCCCCGTGTCGGTCTCGGGCATGACCATCAACCGCTTTTGCTCCTCGGGTTTGCAAACCATTGCCACCGCCGCGCAACGCATCATCGCGGGCGAGGGGGATGTGTATGTGGCCGGTGGCGTCGAAACCATTTCTTGTGTGCAACAAGAAGCCAACCAACACATGATGGTGGACCCTGTGTTGAACAAGAAAAAACCAGAGATCTACTGGAACATGCTTCAAACCGCCGAAAACGTGGCCAAACGCTACAACATTGGCCGCGAAGCCATGGACGACTACGGCGCACGCAGCCAGCAACGCGCCTTTGCCGCGCAGTCGGGCGGTTTGTTTGATGCCGAGATCGCCGCCATCACCGTCAAGGCCGGTATTGCGGACAAAGTGATGGGACTCATCACCAAGCAAGTCACCGTCAGCAAAGACGAGGGCATCCGCGAAGGCTCGACGGCGGAGGCTTTGGCCAACCTCAAGTCCGCCATGCCCGGTGGTTTGATTTCGGCGGGCAACGCCAGCCAGTTTTCAGACGGTGCAGGCGCGTGTGTGGTGATGAGTGAAGAGTTGGCCAGTCAACGCGGCTTGAAGCCTTTGGGGCGTTTCTTGGGCTTTGCGGTGGCCGGCTGCGAGCCCGACGAAATGGGCATTGGCCCTGTGTACGCCGTGCCCAAAGTGCTCAAGCGTTTGGGCTTGGGTGTGGGCGACATTGACCTGTGGGAATTGAACGAAGCCTTTGCCGTGCAAGTGCTGTACTGCCGCGACAAACTGGGCATCCCTGACGAGCGCCTCAACGTCAACGGGGGCGCCATTGCCTTGGGCCATCCTTATGGCGTGAGTGGTCAACGGTTGGTGGGCCATGCCTTGATTGAAGGCAAGCGCCGTGGCGCTAAGCGCGTGTGCGTGACCATGTGCATTGGCGGTGGCATGGGCGCAGCTGGTATCTTTGAGGTTCTGTAACTCACAAGGAGCACATCATGCAAGAAAGCTTTGGCGCATACATCCCGTTTGTGGACCATCTCGGTTTTGAGCTGGTGTTCTTCGACGACGGTTACTCAGAGCTGCGCTACACGCCAGAGCCGGAGCACATGAACTCGTTCAACGTGACGCATGGCGGAGCGGTGATGACTTTTTTAGACGTCACCCTGGCCTCGGCTGCGCGCAGCGTGGACCGTGGCATGGGCGTGGTCACGATTGAGATGAAAACCTCGTTCATGCAACCCGCCAAAGGTGAACTGACAGGCAAAGGACGCTTGATGCACCGTACCGGCAGCATGGCGTTTTGTGAAGGCACCTTGCTAGATGCGCAAGGCAATGTGTGTGCGCATGCGACGGCGACGTTCAAGTACGTCAAGCGAGATGCGGGGCCGACTGAATTGCATGAGGTGCCTACCGACTGAGGTTGTTGGCAATTAACTTCCCCTCTTTGGCTGGGGTTGCGGTATGCCAAGACGGGTCACATAGGCCTACATACAAGGCGCTAGCGAGCACGCTACTGCCCCAAAAGAATGGGTTGGGGTGAGCCAAGGCGGCGCCATTCGTCGCGCAGCGATGTAAGCCGTCTTGGCTTACCACAACCTAGGCCAACGACGGGAAGTCCGAATTTAAGAGCAGTCTTGAGCTAAGGCAAAATTGCCCGCTTTAGCGAATTTGACAGACTGAGAACATGCAAAAAATTACCCGCCAACTCGCGGACGAAATCAAGATCTCTGAAGCCCAAGTACGCTCTGCCGTGGAGCTGCTCGACGGTGGCGCCACGGTGCCGTTCATTGCGCGTTACCGCAAAGAAGTCACGGGCGGTTTGGACGACGTTCAGCTGCGCGAGCTCGAAGCGCGTCTGAGCTACTTGCGCGAGTTGGAAGACCGCCGCGCTGCGGTGATCAAAAGCATTCAAGAGCAAGGCAAGCTCACGCCTGAGTTGTTGGCCGCCATCGAAGCTGCCCCCACCAAGCAAGAGCTGGAAGACATTTACCTGCCATTCAAGCCCAAACGTCGCACCAAGGGCATGATTGCGAAAGAGGCGGGCTTGGAGCCATTGGCGGACAAACTGTTTGCCGACCCGACGCTCAACCCCAACGAGGAAGCCGAAGCGTTCATCTTGCCCGCAGGAAAAATTGAAGGCGCCGACTTCACCACCGTGGCCGCCGTGTTGGACGGTGTGCGCGATTTGTTGAGCGAACGCTGGGCCGAAGACGCTTCGTTGGTTCAAAGCTTGCGCGAATGGTTGTGGGCTGAGGGTTTGTTCCGCAGCAAACTCGCCGCAGGCAAAGACGAGAACAACCCCGATGTGGCCAAGTTTCGCGACTACTTTGACTACGACGAGCCCATTGGCCGCGTGCCCTCCCACCGTGCCTTGGCTGTGTTTCGTGGCCGTGCCCTCGAAATGTTGGATGCCAAACTCGTGTTGCCCGTCGAGCCCGAGCCGGGCAAGCCCAGCTTGGCCGAAGGCAAGATTGCCTTGCACTTGGGTTGGAGCCATTTGGGCAGGGCAGGGGACGATCTGATTCGCAAATGCGTGGCATGGACATGGCGTGTCAAGCTCAGCCTCTCCACCGAGCGCGACTTGTTCACCCGTTTGCGCGAAGAGGCCGAAAAGGTTGCCATCAAAGTATTTGCCGACAACTTGCGCGACTTGCTGCTGGCCGCACCCGCTGGCCCTCGCGTGGTGATGGGCTTGGACCCCGGCATTCGCACCGGTGTGAAAGTGGCCGTGGTCGATGCCACGGGCAAGTTGGTGGAAACATCCACCGTGTACCCCCACGAGCCCCGCAAAGACTGGGACGGTTCGCTCTACACCTTGGCCAAGCTGTGTGAAAAACATGGCGTCAACCTGATTGCCATTGGCAACGGCACAGCCAGCCGTGAGACAGACAAATTGGCAGGTGAACTCATCAAGCTCATGGCCAAACACGACGCGAGCAAGGTGATCGACAAAGTGGTGGTGAGTGAAGCGGGGGCCTCGGTGTACAGCGCCAGTGAATACGCCAGTCAAGAAATGCCCGATGTGGATGTGAGCCTACGCGGCGCCGCCAGCATTGCGCGTCGCTTGCAAGACCCTTTGGCCGAGTTGGTGAAGATCGACCCCAAATCCATCGGCGTGGGCCAGTACCAACACGATGTGAACCAAAGCGAATTGGCCCGCACTCTTGAAGCTGTGGTGGAAGACTGCGTAAACAAAGTGGGGGTGGACCTCAACACCGCCAGTGTGCCTTTGCTCACTCGCGTGTCAGGCCTGTCCACCACCACCGCCAAAGCGGTGGTGCGTTGGCGCGAAGCCAATGGCGCGTTTGCCAACCGCCAACAACTGCTCAAGGTCACTGGCTTGGGCGCTAAAACGTTTGAACAAAGCGCAGGCTTCTTGCGCATCCGTGATGGCGACAACCCGCTCGACATGACTGCGGTTCACCCCGAAACCTACCCCGTGGTAGAGCGGATCATGGCGCAAACGGGCAAACCCGTGGCCGAGTTGATGGGCCGTGCGGACATGCTCAAAACCTTGAAGCCCGAGCTGTTTGCCAACGACACCGTCGGTGTGATCACGATCAAAGACATCTTGAGCGAGCTTGAAAAACCGGGCCGTGACCCACGCCCCGACTTCAAGGTGGCCAAGCTGCAAGACGGTGTGGAAGACATCAAAGATTTGAAGGTCGACATGGTGCTCGAAGGCACGGTCAGCAACGTGGCAGCCTTTGGCGCGTTTGTCGATTTGGGTGTTCACCAAGACGGCTTGATTCACGTGAGCCAACTCAGCAACAAGTTCATCACCGATGCACGCGAGGTGGTGAAGACGGGTGACATCATCAAAGTCAAGGTGTTGGAGGTGGATGTGGCACGCAAACGCATCAGCTTGACCATGAAGCTCGATGGTGCGCCGGTCAAACGGGATGGCCCTAATTCGGCACGTTCAGACAACCGCTTTGAGCACGCAGGCCGCGATAACCGTCAACGTGGCAGCGGTAGCAGCTACAGCAGTGGCTACACCGCACCACCGCAAGCAGCAGGCTCAGCCATGGCCAGCGCATTTGCCAAGCTGCAAGGTTTGAAAAAGTAAAGGCTGCGCTTGAAAGCCCTGCGCATCTACGCTGGCCCCAAAGCCATGGCTCACCTCGTGGGCCATGGCTTGAGGCCAGACCATGTGGGTGTCATCCCCGCCGCAGCGGGTGGACCTAAGGGCTTGATTCTTGGACCGTTAGACCGCTTCTTGTTTGGCGAGTGGTTGCCGCAAAGCACACAACCCATCGATTTGGTCGGGGCATCCATCGGCGCATGGCGCATGGCCACGGCGTGTTTAGACAAGCCCGTGCAAGGCTTTGATCGCCTGTCGCACGACTACATCCACCAAGACTACAAGGTACCAGAGGGCCAAAAGCGCCCCAGCGCCAAACAAGTGAGTGACGCGTTTGGCAAAAGCCTACAGGCCTTTTATGGCGGGCGCATCAGCGAAGTACTGAACCACCCACGCTACCGCCTGCATGTGGTGACCTCGCGAGGCAAACACATCTTGCACCGCGAACACCCGCTGCTCACCCCGCTGGGTTACGCCGGCGCGTATCTGTGCAATGCGCTGCAGCGCAAAGCCATGGGCGCGTGGCTAGAGCGTGTGGTGTTTTCTAGCCACGGCCAATTGCCGTTTGATGCGAGCGACTTTGCCACGCAACACATGCGCTTGAACGAGCGCAACTTCATGGCCGCGCTGCAAGCCAGTTGCTCCATCCCGTTTGTGTTGCAAGCCGTGCACGACATTCCCGATGCACCCACCGGTGCGTATTGGGATGGCGGTATCACCGACTACCACCTGCACCTCAATTACAAAGGCTTGGTGCTGTACCCACACTTTCAAAAAGCCGTGGTGCCGGGTTGGCTCGACAAAGCCCTCAAGTGGCGACACACATCCACCACGTTTTTAGACAACACCATCGTCTTGGCCCCTAACCCCGAGTGGGTCAAAACCTTGCCCAACGGCAAATTGCCGGACCGCAGCGACTTTGTGCGTTATGCCTCAGACTTTGAAGGGCGCGTGAAAGTTTGGCAATTAGCGGTGCGCGCGAGCGAACAATTGGCACAAGAGTTGGCTGATTGGTTGGCCAACCCCAACATGGCTGCTGTGCAGCCCCTTTAAGGAGCCTCCATGGCACACGCATACATCGTCGGTCAAATGACTGTGAAGAACGAAACGAAATGGGCCGAGTACCGGGGCCAAGTTTTGGACACATTGATACCTTTTGGCGGTGAACTGGTATTTCGCGGTCATCAGGCGCGTGCCTTATCGGGTAACTGCCCGCATGCCGACATCGTGGTGATTCGCTTTTCATCGCTGGCTGATGCGGATAACTGGCATAGCTCTGCAGCGTATCAAGCACTGATCCCGCTTCGCCAAGAAGCAGCCGATGTGGTGCTGACAACGTACGAAGCCTAACCATGAGCCACCCACGTAATCCACAAAGTTTGCTGACCCCCGCCATGCGGGATGTACTCCACGCCATTGCCAAAGCAGGCCGCCCACCGATGGCGCTGTTGACGCCCGAACAAGCCAAACAAGCCTATGCCTTGGGGGCAGGTGTCTTGGAGATGAACGCGCAAAAAATGGCGCGTGACGACACGCTGCACATTCCCACACGCGACGGCGCAACACTCAGGGCCAAACTCTGGGCCGAGCACGCACAACCCAACTTGCCCGTGTTGTTGTACTTTCATGGCGGCGGGTTCACGGTGGGCAGCCCCGAAACACACGAAGCGTTGTGCAAACACTTGGCCCATTTGGCACACTGCGCCGTGGTGTCGCTGGACTATCGGCTTGCGCCCGAACACACATTTCCGACAGCGCACAACGATGCGGTGGATGCGCTGCAATGGCTCTCGAACAATGCAACAGGCCTAGGGCTAGACCCCACACGCATCGCCATTGGCGGTGACAGCGCGGGTGGCACACTCACCGCAGCCACCGCCATTGCGGCGCGTGATGCAGGTATAGATTTGAAGTTGCAACTCATGTTCTACCCGGGTTGCTCGCCCGAGCACATGGCATCGACCCACACCTTTGAAAAAGGTTTCTTGCTCGAAAAAGCCAGCATCGACTACTTTTACAGCCACTACCTGCCCAACACGACAGACCGCCATGACCCACGCTTTTCGCCCATGTTGGCCGATGTGTCGGGCGTTGCGCCCGCTTGGCTAGGCTTGGCCGAGTGCGACCCTTTGGTTGACGAAGGTGTGGCGTATGCGGACCACTTGCGCTTGAGTGGCGTGCCTGTTGACCTTGAAATTTACAAAGGCGTGGTGCACAGTTTCATCCAAATGGGACGCGTGATTCCCGAAGCCCTGACAGCCCACATGGATGCGGCCCGTGCTTTGCGGCACGCGTTGGGTGTGTGAGTTCAAGCATGACCTACATCGAAATCGGCGAGTGGCCCTTGATGCAAACCGCTGCACAAGCCGTGCGCACTGCCGTGTTTGTGCATGAGCAAGGCATCGCACCCGAAGACGAGTGGGACAGCGATGACGCCACGGCCTTGCACGCGGTGTTGTTCAATGCACAGGGCCAGCCCGTGGGCAATGCCCGTTTGCTGCAACCCCATGTGACGATGGCCAAAGTCGGGCGCATGGCCGTGCTGCAGAGCGAACGTGGCAAAGGCTACGGGTCGCGTTTGCTACAAGCGTTGATCCGTTGTGCCCGTGAACGTGACCACCAAGAGTTGCGCCTGAGTGCGCAACGCAGTGCCGAGCCTTTTTATGCAGCGCACGGATTCAAAGCGATCGGTGAGCCATTTGATGAAGTTGGCATCCCGCATATAGAAATGCAATTGCGCTTGGTGTAGCAGCGCTACGGTACCACGTTTGAATTAAATATCCTCACGCAGCGCATACGGCAGCGGCAGTAAGTCGAGCACGGGGCCATCAGCGGCCCCTAAATGCAAGTGGCTGCTTTCAGTGGCACTCAATTGCAACTCCAGAACAGCCACATGACTCACGCCATCGCTGGCAGCTTGCGCAACTAGGCCACACGGCTGTGTGGCATCCGCGCTTGAAAACACCTCTTGTCCCGCCGTCATGGGGACCGCGCTTTGTGCAATGAAGGCGCGGCGCTTCAAGGTGCCACGAAACTGGCTGCGCGCCACCACCTCTTGCCCAGGGTAGCAGCCTTTTTTAAAGTTCACGCCGTCCACTGATTCATAGTTGAGCATTTGCGGCACAAAGGCCTCAAAGGTGGCGTGTTCCACCCACGCAATGCCACTCATGACTTCGCCAACTTGCCACTGTTCGGCGCTGAGTGCGGGGCCCGCGGGTGATGTGACGCCCTTGGGGGCAATCCACAAGCCACGGGCTTGGCCAAGGGCAGGGTAGAGCGTGAGCACATCAGCACTTGGCTCGCCCACAGTCAGTGCGATGCGTTGCCACGGGGTCGAAGCTGCGTTGGCTGCAGGACCGAGCGAGGCAGACAAAGCATCACCAGCCAAGCCCAAGAGTTGAAAGTCTGCCGTGGCGTCTGTCAGCTTGACCTTGGCACGCAACACAAACATCGACAAGCGCTTGACCGTTTGGGCCAACAGGTCTTGGCGACCTATCAGCAACAGCTCTTCGGCTGCGCGTTTGTAAACCACAAAAGTCGCTTGCATGCGCCCTTTGGCATTGCAATAGGCCGCCAAACGGCATTGGCCGTCTTTCATCAACAGCACATCGTGGGTGAGCTGGTTGTGTAAAAAGCTAGCAGCATCTGCGCCTGCGGCGCGAATCACGCCTAAGTGAGGCAAGGGCGCGATGCCATTGAGTGCGAAGGAGGGGGGGAGCGTGTTCACAGACATGGGTGAATTATCATGCCCGCTTGTATAAACAAGACGGGAATAGGGTTGTGTTGAGGCTACTCAAACGAATCGTGTGGATGACGCTGCTCTTGGCCGTCTTGGCCAGCGCTGGCACAGCTTGGTGGTCTTTGCGCGAATTGCCATTGAAAACACCTGTGGTGGACTTGTCGATTGAGCCCCAAACACCTGTGCGCGGCATTGCCCAAGCCGTGGTGGATGCCGGTGTGGATGTCAACGCCACGGTGTTGTATGCGTTTTTTCGTGCCAGTGGTCAGTCGCGCAAACTGCGCGCAGGCAGCTATGAGTTGAGCCAAGGCAACACACCGCTTGATTTGCTGCGCAAACTCAGCCGAGGCGAAGAAAGCCTCAAAGTGGTCACCCTGATTGACGGTTGGACATTTCGCCAGTTCCGTGCCGCGCTGAACAAAGCCGAAGGCTTAAAGCACGATGCCAAAGACTTGAGCGACGAACAAATCATGGCCCAACTGGGCATGCCCGGCGTTGCCCCTGAAGGCCGCTTTTTCCCCGATA
>JBEEJP010000070.1:0-9043 GCA_041169125.1 Pseudomonadota bacterium | reverse complement strand
GTGCGATGGACAAGTTCATTCATTACGGCATTGCTGCGGCGGTGCAAGCGGTTCAAGATTCAGGTCTCGCCACTGGCGAGGCTCTGAGCGAAGAAGAAGCGACGCGCATTGGCGTCGTGATTGGCTCGGGCATTGGTGGCTTGCCGCTGATCGAAGACATGCACAGCGAATACCTGAACAAAGGTGCGCGCCGCATTTCTCCATTCTTCGTGCCAGCGTCCATCATCAACATGATTTCGGGTCACGTGTCCATGCGTTACGGCTTCAAAGGCCCTAACTTGGCCGTGGTCACTGCCTGTACGACAGGCTTGCACAGCATCGGCGAAGCAGGTCGTCACATTGAGTACGGCGACGCCGACGTGATGATCGCTGGTGGCGCTGAGTGCTGCATGTCGCCCTTGGGTGTGGGTGGCTTTGCCTCCATGCGCGCACTGTCGACACGCAACGACGACCCTGCAACAGCCTCTCGCCCATGGGACAAAGACCGCGACGGTTTTGTGTTGGGTGAAGGTGCTGGTGTGCTCGTGCTTGAAGAGTATGAACACGCTAAAAAACGTGGCGCCAAAATTTACGCCGAGTTGGGTGGCTATGGCTTGAGCGCAGACGCTGGCCATATGACAGCCCCCAATATGGACGGCCCTCGCCGCGCCATGCTCAGCGCTTTGCGCAACGCGGGTGTCAACCCAGACCAAGTGGACTACTTGAACGCACACGGCACATCCACACCATTGGGTGATGTGAACGAAACCAATGCCATAAAAGCGGCCTTGGGTGATCATGCCAAGAAGACGGTGGTGAACTCCACCAAATCCATGACCGGCCACTTGTTGGGCGGCGCTGGTGGTATTGAGAGTGTTTTCACGGTGCTGGCGATCCACCACCAAAAGAGCCCACCCACCATCAATATCTTCAACCAAGATCCCGAGTGTGACTTGGACTACTGTGCCAATACGGCGCGCGACATGAAGATTGATGTGGCCCTCAAAAACAACTTCGGCTTCGGCGGTACCAACGGCGCGTTAGTTTTCAAACGCGTCTAAGGCCTTCGCCATGCACAACGCCCCATCGGTTTCATATCCGGTGGGGCGTTGTGCTTTTCAGCGTTGGCTTTACATTGGGTTGACCATATTCACGTCGGCGGTGTTGTGGGCTTGGGCGTTGCATCAAGGGTTGACGCTCGTTTGGTATGCAGCCACTGCTTTAGCAGCGGTCGGCGGATGTCTAGGTTGGCAGGCGCTGCTGGTGCGCGCAAGGATCACCTGGGATGGTCACGTGTGGTGCTTGCATGACCAAAACTCTGGTGCTGAAGATGCCTTGGGTGTGGTGCATGTGGCGTTGGATGTGCAAACAGCCTTGCTTTTACGTTGGCAGCCCGCATCTGACACACTGCATGCCAAACCGCAATGGTTGTGGCTAGGCGTGCAAGACGCTGATGACGCTTGGCAAAATTTACGTCGCGCTGTGTATCAGCGCGTTGATTTGTGAAAGAAGGAAAAACATGGCACGTCGATGGGGAATGAACCGTTTGACTTCAGTGGGACTGTTAGGCGCCTCGTTGTGGCTGGCAGGAATGGGGTTTGTCCAACCTGCGGTTGCTCAGGCGGCACAAACGGGCAATGTGGCTATCGTCAAAGGTTTGCCTGACTTCACAGAGTTGGTGGAGCAGGTGGGGCCTTCTGTGGTGAACATTCGCACGTTGGAGAAAACCTCGGCGCGCGAGGTGCAAGGCAATGAGCCTGATGCCGAGATGCAAGAGTTGTTCCGCCGGTTTTTTGGTGTGCCATTGCCCACGCCCAATATGCCGCGTCAGCAACGTCCCAACCGTGGTCAGCCCGAAGAGGCTCAACCCAAAGGCGTGGGGTCGGGCTTTATCTTGTCCTCGGATGGGTTTGTGATGACCAATGCGCACGTGGTGGATGGCGCAGACCAAGTGGTGGTGACGTTGCCCGATAAGCGTGAGTTCAAAGCACGCATTGTGGGCCTCGATAAGCGCACAGACGTGGCCGTGGTGAAGATTGATGCCACAGGCTTGCCTGCGGTGAAGATTGGCGATGTGAGCCGTCTTAAAGTAGGCGAATGGGTCATGGCGATTGGGTCGCCGTTTGGCCTCGACAACTCTGTGACGGCAGGCATTGTGAGTGCCAAGCAGCGCGACACGGGTGACTACTTGCCTTTCATTCAAACCGATGTGGCGATCAATCCTGGCAATTCAGGTGGGCCGCTCATCAATATGCGTGGGGAGGTGGTGGGTATCAACAGCCAAATCTATTCACGTTCAGGCGGCTTCATGGGCATCTCGTTTGCGATTCCGATAGATGAAGCGGTGCGTGTGAGCGAGCAGTTGCGCGCCACAGGCAAAGTGCAGCGTGGTCGCTTGGGGGTGCAAATTGACCAAGTGAGCAAAGAAGTGGCTGAATCGCTCGGTCTTTCTAAGGCGCAAGGGGCTTTGGTGCGCGGCGTCGAGCAGGGTTCGCCTGCGGAGAAGGCGGGTTTAGAGCCTGGCGACATCATCTTGAAATTTGAGGGTAAGACGATTGAGAAGTCGAGCGACTTGCCTCGCATGGTGGGCAACACCAAGCCGGGCACGCGAAGCGCGATTCAAGTGTGGCGTCGCGGTAGCGTCAAAGACATGCACATCACGGTGGGCGAGTTTGAAACGGACAAGCCTGTCAAAAAAGCATCGACCCCTGAAAAACCGCCAGCTGATACGGTTGCCAAGGTGTTGGGCTTGACGGTCAGCGAGTTGACGGATGCGCAGAAAAAAGAGCTTAAATTGCGTGGCGGTGTACGCGTGGATGCGGTGGCTGAGCCTGCTTCCCGTGCGGGCATCCAAGAGGGCGATGTGATTTTGGCTCTGGCCAATATCGAAACACCTAATGTGCAAGTGCTTGAGGCGCTGACGGCGAAGTTGGATCGCAACAAGCCGGTGAGTTTGCTGGTGCGACGAGGTGAATGGGCTCAGTACACGGTGATTCGACCTGCGCGTTAAACCCCTTAGTCCCAGTCGGGAATCTCGGGCTTGAAAAATATTTCTCAAGTTGGCGCTTGCTAACTTAAGAAATGTGTTCAAGCCCTTTTTGTATAGAATTAAGGGGTTGAATGCGTTTTTGCGATATATCGCAAGCCAAAAACTCCACGATACGGGATTGGTTGGTCAACTCCACAGGTGCTCCACAGATCGCCCACAAGTTGTCCCAAAACCCCTTTGTCAAAATGTTAATAAGTTGTGGATAAATTCATGTTGCGAACCCGCAACGAGGCCGTGGTCGCGTTTAGACCGCTGTGCAATTCGGGGTTTTTGCCTACAATGAACTCCCAACTTATGCAGTTGCCATTGCTTGTTGGTTCTGGGCGCGTCAGCAGATGACGCGCCCTTTTTTCTTGGCGCTGCCCCTTTGAATTCAATCACTTAAGTGCTCCCGTTGATGAACAACATCAGAAACTTTTCGATCATTGCCCACATCGACCACGGTAAATCCACGCTCGCCGATCGTTTGATTCAACGTTGTGGCGGACTAGAAGAGCGCGACATGGAAGCGCAAGTTCTTGACTCTATGGATATTGAGAAAGAACGTGGGATAACTATCAAGGCGCAGACCGCTGCGTTGCAATACAAAGCGAAAGATGGTCAGGTCTACAACCTGAATTTGATCGACACACCGGGACACGTTGACTTCTCTTATGAAGTGTCGCGGTCACTCTCTGCATGCGAAGGTGCTCTGCTTGTCGTCGATGCATCGCAAGGCGTGGAAGCCCAAACCGTCGCCAACTGCTACACCGCACTTGATCTTGGTGTTGAGGTGTTGCCCGTGCTGAACAAAATGGATTTGCCCAATGCTGACCCAGACAATGCCAAAGCAGAAGTGGAAGATGTCATTGGCATTGATGCCACCGATGCCATTCCTTGCTCTGCCAAAACAGGCATGGGCATTGAAGAGATCTTAGAGGCCGTGGTGGCCAAAGTGCCGCCACCCAAAGGCAACAAAGACGCGCCGCTGCGCGCCATGATCATTGACAGCTGGTTTGACAGCTATGTGGGTGTGGTGATGTTGGTGCGTGTGGTCGATGGTCGCTTGGCTAAGGGCGAGCGTTTCAAGATGATGGCAACCAACGCTGTCTACAACGCCGATAACCTGGGTGTGTTCACGCCTGCGAACGAGCCACGTCAGTCGCTAGAAGCAGGCCAAGTGGGTTACATCATTGCAGGTATCAAAGAACTGCAGGCAGCCAAGGTGGGTGACACCATCACCTTGGAAAAGAAGCTGCCCAACAACTTAGGCCCTGCCGAAGAAGCCTTGCCCGGCTTTAAAGAAATTCAGCCTCAGGTCTTTGCGGGTTTGTATCCCACCGAAGCCAACCAATACGACGGCCTGCGCGATGCGCTGGAAAAACTCAAGCTCAACGATGCCTCGTTGCAATACGAGCCTGAAGTGTCGCAAGCGCTCGGCTTTGGCTTTCGCTGCGGTTTCTTGGGGCTCTTGCACATGGAAATCGTGCAAGAGCGCTTGGAGCGCGAGTTTGACCAAGACTTGATCACGACTGCACCGAGCGTGGTGTATCAAGTGGTCATGCCTGGCGAAGAAGTCATCATGGTGGAAAACCCATCCAAGATGCCAGATCAAGGCAAGTTGCATGAAATTCGCGAACCCATCGTGACCGTGCATTTGTACATGCCGCAAGACTATGTGGGCCCCGTGATGACGTTGGCCAACCAAAAGCGCGGTGTGCAAATCAATATGGCCTACCACGGGCGTCAAGTCATGCTCACGTACGAAATGCCCTTGGGTGAAATCGTGCTCGACTTCTTTGACAAACTCAAATCGGTCTCACGCGGCTACGCTTCGATGGACTATGAGTTCAAAGAGTACCGCGCCTCCGATGTGGTCAAAGTCGATATCTTGCTCAATGGCGAAAAGGTCGATGCCTTGTCCATCATCGTGCATCGCTCACAGTCGCAGTACCGTGGTCGTGCCGTGGTGGCCAAGATGCGAGAGATCATCAGCCGTCAGATGTATGACGTGGCCATTCAAGCAGCGATTGGCTCCAACATCATTGCGCGCGAAACCATCAAGGCGCTGCGCAAGAACGTGCTGGCAAAATGCTACGGGGGTGACATCACCCGCAAACGCAAGCTGCTTGAGAAGCAAAAAGCAGGTAAGAAACGTATGAAGCAAATTGGTTCGGTGGAAGTGCCGCAAGAAGCCTTCTTGGCGATTTTGCAAGTGGAGGAATGATGGCAACGTTGACCGCATTTGTACTGGCCGCCTTTGTTGGCTACGCCGGTTTTTGGTATGTGGGCATGATTGAAGGTAACTTTGCCTTGCTCATGTTCATGGCGACAGTGGTGACGGGTGTTTACTGGTTGGCTGAGCAGTTTTATTTCTTGCCCCAGCGCAAAGCCGCAGCAGAAGCACTGCAAGCCCAAGCCGACAAACGTACCGCCGATTTGCTTGCCCAAGGCATCACACAGACCGATGTGAACGTGACCGAAGCCAAAGAGCGTCTTTACATGCAGCCTTGGTGGCTGGATTGGACAGCGGGCTTGTTCCCTGTCATCGCCGTGGTGTTTGTGTTGCGTTCATTCTTGTTTGAACCCTTCAAAATTCCGTCTGGCTCCATGATTCCCACTTTGCTTGTGGGCGATTTGATCCTGGTGAACAAGTACCACTACGGTGTGCGCTTGCCCGTGCTCAACACCAAGCTCACCCAAGGAAACCCTGTACAACGTGGCGATGTGATGGTGTTCCGTTACCCACCCAAGCCGAGCCTCGACTACATCAAACGTGTGGTGGGCGTGCCCGGTGACGAAGTGGCTTACTTGAACAAACAACTCACCATCAACGGCCAAGCCGTGAGCAAGGACGTCCGTACGGATTTCTTTGATGAAGACAGCATGCGTTATATCCCGCAGTTTGAGGAAAAGCTGCCGTTGGGAAGCCAAGCCTCAGAAATGACGGGGGTACGCACACACAAGTTGTTGAATGACAAAGACCGTCCTGCATTTATTCCAGGCACCGATGACTTCGCATTCAAAGAAAACTGTCGCTACACCGTGGAAGGGGTGACATGCAAAGTGCCGCCAGGGCATTACTTCATGATGGGTGACAACCGCGACAACTCGCTGGATTCACGCTACTGGGGTTTTGTGCCCGAGAAAAACATTGTGGGCAAGGCCTTCTTTGTTTGGATGAACTTTGGCAATTTCAAGCGCATCGGTTCTTTTGAATGACCTCACGCGCTCGTCACGCCCGCCCCAGCTTGTCTCAGCAAGAAATTATTGAGACGTTGCAAACGCGTTTGGACTACACGTTTCAAAATCCTGCGTTACTCACGCAAGCCTTGACGCACCGCAGTTTCAGTTCGGACCACTACGAACGCTTGGAGTTCTTGGGGGACTCGGTGCTGAACTTGGCGATTGCCAATTTGCTTTACAAGCGCTTGCATACCTTGCCCGAGGGCGACCTCTCGCGCGTACGCGCCAACTTGGTCAAGCAAGACACCTTGCACCAGCTGGCGCTTGAGTTAGGTCTATCGGGCATGCTGCGCTTGGGTGAAGGGGAGATGAACTCGGGTGGCCAAAAACGCCCCTCCATCTTGGCTGATGCGCTTGAAGCGGTGTTGGGTGCGGTGTACTTGGATGCTGACTACGCCACGGCTGATGCATTGGTGCAACGCATTTTTGCCAAGGTTGAAATCAACCCTGAGATGCAAGCGGTGGAAAAAGACGCCAAGACCGAGCTGCAAGAGTGGCTGCAAGCCCGTAAGTTCAAACTGCCCATCTACCGTGTGGTGGGCACCTTGGGTGCCGCACACAAACAAACCTTTGATGTGGAATGTGAAGTTCCAGAACTGGCCCGCTGCGAGCGTGGCATTGGCGGCTCGCGCCGCGCCGGAGAGCAAGCAGCCGCAGCCGCCATGCTCCAAGTGATTAAAGAGCTCAAATAATGGCGTCCTCCGACAAGCAACCCCAACAAACCCTGCAAGACATCGACGCCATGCTGGCCGCCAGCAAAGGTCAGCGTGTTGTTGCCAGCCAAGCGGTGGTCGCACCTGCCGATCAACGCTGTGGCCTCATTGCCATTGTGGGCAAACCCAACGTGGGCAAGTCCACCTTGCTCAATGCGCTGGTGGGGCAAAAAATCAGTATCACCTCTCGCAAAGCGCAAACCACGCGTCACCGCATCACGGGCATGCACACCCAAGGCGCCTCGCAGTACGTGTTTGTGGACACACCCGGTTTTCAAACCATCCATGGCAATGCACTGAATAAGTCGCTGAACAAAGCAGTACAAGGCGCAGTGGGTGATGTGGATGTGGTGTTCTTGGTGGTCGAGGCGGGTAGCTTTACGTCTGCCGATGAAAAAGTGTTGTCGTTGCTGGCACCTGGCATTCCTACCATCTTGGTCGCCAACAAACTCGACTCGATGAAAAACCGTGCCGAGATCATGCAGTGGCTGCAGTCCATGCAAGAGCGCCATCCCTTTGCCGAAATCGTGCCCATGTCGGCCAAGAACGACAAAGATGTGCAACGCCTCTTGGGCATTGCCGAAAAATACTTGCCCGAGCAAGCGTGGATGTATGCGGCTGACGAGCTGACCGACCGCAGTGAAAAGTTCATGGCCGCTGAGATGGTGCGCGAAAAATTGTTCCGCCTCACCGGTGACGAGTTGCCCTACACCTCAACCGTTGTGATCGACAAGTTTGAAGAGGAAAAGGGCAAGACCAAAGGCGTCAAACGCATGGTGCGCATTGCTGCCACCATCGTGGTGGAGCGCGATGGTCACAAAGCCATGGTCATTGGCGACAAAGGTGAACGCTTGAAGCGCATGGGCATGGAAGCCCGCACCGAGCTTGAAAAACTCTACGACGCCAAAGTGTTCTTAGAGCTGTGGGTCAAGGTCCGCTCAGGTTGGGCTGATGACGCCGCGCGGGTGCGTAGCTTTGGCTACGAGTAAGTCCAGCACCTTCACGATGTCGCGGGGCGTTCCCCGCATTCAGGACGAGCCTGCGTTCGTGGTGCACCGCTACGACTGGAGCGAATCTAGCCTGATTTTGGAAACCTTCACCCGCCACTTTGGTAGGGTGGCTTTGGTGGCCAAAGGCGCTAAGAAGCCCAGCTCCAACTTTCGCCCCGTGTTGCTGCCCTTGCAACCCCTGTACGTCAGCTATTCGGGCGATGCCGAAATTCGCACCTTGAAGGGCGCCGAATGGGTGGGTGGCCACATCATGCCCACGGGCGAGGCGTTGCTGTCTGGTTACTACCTCAACGAGTTGCTGCTGCGTTTGCTGGCCCGTGATGACCCGCATCCCAGTTTGTTTGACCTGTACCGCCAAGTGGTGCAGGTGTTGGCTTCTGGCCATGAGGGCACCATTGCCCCTGCGCTGCGCGCCTTTGAGCTGCTGCTGTTGCGCGACATCGGTTTCTTGCCTGAGCTCAATGCACAGACCCTCACCCTAGAGCCTGTGCAACCCGATGCCTTGTATGTGTTGGTGGCCGAAGGTGGTTTGCGCGCTCACAACGCACAAGACCGTGCAGGCTTGTCAGGCAGCGTGTGGATGCAACTGCACGACAGCTTGTGTGGCGAGGCGCCATTCCCCGCCACGCTGCGTGTGTGCGCCGAGATGCCTCCCGAGCAACGCAACGCCTTGCAAGGCCAGCTACGTGCCTTGCTGCACTACCATTGCGGGGTCAGCACGCTGCGCACACGCCAGATGATGATTGATCTGCAATCGCTTTGAACCACGTCATGTCTTCACACACCTCTACCTCGCTGTCCGTCAACCTCAACAAAGTGGCCTTGGTGCGCAATACGCGCCATTTGGGCATTCCCAGCGTCACGCGTGCGGCCACGCTGTGTTTAGAGGCGGGCGCTGCAGGCATCACTGTGCATCCACGACCTGACGAGCGCCACATTCGCGCCGCTGATGTGCATGACCTTGCTGCCCTGCTCAAAGCATGGCCAGACCGTGAGTTCAACATCGAAGGCAATCCGTTTCATAACTTGATGGACTTTGTGCGCGAGGTGCGCCCCCATCAAGTGAC
>JBEEJP010000069.1:0-9089 GCA_041169125.1 Pseudomonadota bacterium | reverse complement strand
TCACCTGCAAATTCAACAGCTTGGTATTGACCACCGTTCATGCCGAACTTCGAAATCATGTGCAGCATCATGTCCTTTGCACAGACGCCAGGGGACAGTTGGCCATCCCATTGCATGCGCAAGGTGCGTGGAACTTGCACCCAAATTTCGCCCGTGACCATCACGCCCAACATTTCGGTGGCCCCGATGCCAAACATATAGCTGCCAAAGGCTCCGCCGGTGGGTGAGTGCGAATCGCCGCCCACACACATCATGCCTGGGTGCAAATGTCCCCGTTCAGGAAGCACCACATGGCAAATGCCTTCAGAATCAATCACATGGGGGAGTTGCCATTCACGCGCGGTGTCACGTGTGATTTGAACGATGCGTTTTGCATCCACGTCTTGGGCAGGAACGTAGTGGTCCAACACGAGCACCACTTTGCTCGGGTCCCAGATCTTGGCGCCCAACTCGTCCAGCATGGGTTTCAAACGTCGCGGCCCTGACGAGTCATGAAACATGGCCAAGTCCACACGGCAGGTGACCACTTCGCCCACGGCCACGTGCGAGCGACCGGCTGCACGGGCGATGAGTTTTTGGGCCAACGTCTGCGGCAAACGTTGGTAAGAGGTGTCGTGATTCATTCGGGTTTGGCTCCTGAAAATTTCACCACCTCACGCCAGCGTGCAATATCAGCCACCACAAAGCGTGAGAACTCTTGAGGGGTGTTGCCGACAACGGTGGCACCTTCGGCTTCAATGCGGCGACGTACATCGGGGCTGAGTACCGCCGCACGTGCCGCATCGCTCCAAGCGCGAGTGACATCGGCGGGCAGCTTGGCGGGGGCGAACAAGCCAAACCAAGCGTTTGATTCAAAGTTGGGCAGCGTCTCCCCAATGGCGGGCACATCGGGCAACGCTGCGAGGCGATGCGGGCTGGTCACCCCCAAGGCTTTGAGTTTGCCGGCGCGAATGTGCTGTTGCACATTGCCCACCGCCGCGAACATCAGTTCGACTTGTCCAGCCAAAACGTCTTGCACCGCGGGTGCCGTGCCACGGTAGGGAATGTTCACGATGAAAACGCCCGCTTTGAGTTTGAACGCATCGCCCGCCAAATGCAGCGAAGAGCCCAAAGCGCCAATGGCGAAGTTGAGCTGGCCGGGTTTGGCTTTGGCCAAAGCGATCAACTCGGCCACATTGTTAGCGGGCAAGGAGGGGTGGGCGACCAACACCGAGGGAGAGGTCGACACCAAAGTCAACGGCGTGAAGTCTTTGACGGGGTCAAACGACAAGCGCGGATACAGCGACGCATTGATGGCATGGCTGGTGAAACTCATCAACAAGGTTTGTCCATCAGGTGCAGCACGAGCCACAGCTTCTGCAGCCAAATTGCCGCCCGCGCCAGGGCGGTTTTCAACCACCACCGTGCGTCCAAGTTGTTGCCCCATGGCGTGTGCGACGGCACGGGCCATGGTGTCTGTACTGCCGCCAGCAGGCGCGCCGACCAAGATGCGCACAGGCGCCATTGAAGCGGTGTTTTGCGCGACCGCAGTGCCGCACACCAAGCAAAGCAACAGCCATGCGGCAACGACAAAGCGTGGACGTTTCATGGCCACCTTCACACGCCTAAGTAGGCTTGACGCAGCGCGTCACTGGCCAGCAGCTCAGTCGACGTTCCAGAAAAGCGAATGCTGCCGTTTTCCATCACGTACGCACGATCGGCAATTTCCAAGGACTGGCCGACGTTTTGTTCGACCAGCAAGATGGCCAAGCCACTGGCACGCAACTGCGCGATGAGGGTGAACATCTCTTCCACCAACAGGGGCGATAAGCCCAATGAGGGTTCATCCAAAATCAGCAGCTTTGGCTCTGCCATCAGGCCGCGACCGATGGCCAGCATTTGTTGTTCTCCGCCGCTCATGGTGCCTGCGAGTTGTGTCTCGCGTTCGCGCAGGCGAGGGAAGATGTCAAGCACGCGTGCTAAGTTTTCACTGCGACGATCTCGGGCCCGAGTGAATGCGCCGAGCTCTAAATTTTCCAATACGCTCAAGTTTGGAAAAACTTTGCGTCCCTCGGGGACTTGAATCAAACCGGCTTGCACCACGTTGCGGTAGTGTGCGCCGGTGAGATCTTGACCATCAAACATGACGCGACCGGCCCACGTGGGGACCAAGCCTGAAATCACAGAGTTCAGGGTGGTTTTGCCTGCGCCGTTGCTACCCAGTAACGCCACCAATTCGCCGGGGGCAATGCGCAGATCGACACCACGCAACACCTCGACAGCACCGTAGCCTGCGCGCAGGCCTTCTACCTTGAGCAAATCGCTCATGCCGCCTCCTGTTGCGTTTTGCGTAAACGGGCAGCAGTGCCGTGACCCAGATAGGCCTCAATGACTTGCGGGTTTTGTGTGACCTCGTTGGGGGCACCTTGGGCAATCAACTGGCCTTGGGCGAGTACCCAGACATGCTCGGCGAGATTCATGACCGCTTGCATGACGTGTTCAATCATGAGCACGGTCACGCCACTGTCCACTAAACCACGCACCACGGGCAACATGTCTTGAATTTCTTGAGGGTTCAAGCCGGCCAATACTTCGTCGAGCAACAACAGCTTGGGCTGTGTGGCCAAGGCGCGGGCTAACTCCAAGCGTTTGCGTCCGGCCACGGTGAGGTCGCTGGCTGGTTTGTCGATTTGGGCGGATAAACCAACGCGTTCGGCCACCGCTTCGGCCGCATGCAAAGCCTCTTGGCGTGAGGCGTGCTGAAGGTGGGCACCCACAGCAATGTTTTCGCGCACGGTTTGCGAAGCAAAGGGTTGGACGATTTGAAAGGTTCTGGTTAAACCAAGGCTCGCATTGAGATGCGGCGCACGTCCCGTGATGTCTACGCCATTGAAGGTGACTTGCCCAGAGTCGGGTACCAAGAATCCGGACATGAGCGCAAACAGCGTGGTCTTGCCCGCGCCATTGGGGCCAATCAATGCGGTCAGGCTGCCCGCAGGCACCTGCAAGCTCACATCTTGCACCGCGCGCAAGCCACCAAAGGCGCGTGACACATGGCTGACTTCTAACAAGCTCATGCGTTCACCTTCTTGTCGGTTGTGTGGGTCTTATGTCGCTTGAACCAACTTTGTCCCATGCTGCCCACGCCGCGAGGCAAGAACATGACGATCAACACCAACACGCAGCCGTAGACGACCAAGTTGATGCCGGGCAGTTGACCCAATAAATTACGCGTGATGTCGGCGAGCACATGCAATGCCAAAGCGCCGACGACCGGGCCCCAGAGCGTGCCCATGCCGCCCACAATGGCACCGACCAGCGCTTCCACCGAGGTGTGAGGGCCAAAGGCCAAACCTGGATCGATGTACTGAAACACTTGCACATAAAACGCACCACCGGCACCCATCAAGGCGCCCGAAAGCACGGTGGCCCAGAGCTTGACTTTGAATGGGTTGACGCCAATGGCTCGAGCTGCGTCTTCGTTGTCGCGCACAGCTTGCAAGTAGGCGCCGAAGCGGGAGTGGCGTAGCCAAGCGGTGAGGCACAGGGCCAATGTGACCAAACCCAAAATTAACCAAACGTAGCCAGCCCGTGAGCCAAACTGCATGTTGCTCACAGATTCACGCAAGGGCAGCATCAAGCCCACCCCTGCGCCGGTGAATGGCACCGACAGTGCGACGATGCGAAACACTTCGGCAAATGCCAAGGTGACCAATGCAAAGTAAGAGCCTTTGAGGCCATAGCGAAACGAGAGCGAGCCGACAAAGCCCCCCACGGCTGCGCTGCTAGCCATTGCCAGCATCAGCGTGAACCAAGGGTTCCACCCTGCATGCACTTGGGCCATGGCTTGCACATAGGCCCCCGTGCCAAAAAACAGCGCATGGCCAAATGAGAACTGACCACCAAACCCCCCCAGCACATTCCAGGCTTGTGCGAGCAAGCAAGCATAGAGGGCCATCATCACAAAGTTGAGCACGACCCCCGAATCGGTCAGAAAGGGGATGCCTCCTACCAAGAAGACAAACAACGCAATGGCGCGGACATCTTTCATGCGCGGGCTCCGAATAAACCTTGTGGACGAAACAGCAGCACGGCAATGAAGATGGCAAAAATACCAACCTGACCCAGCGACTCACCCAGATACAAGCCACCGATGGACTCGACCACACCAATCAACAAGCCGCCCACCAAGGCGCCTACAAAACTCCCCATCCCGCCCAATACCACGATGGTGAAGGCCACGAGGACAAAGCCACTGCCGACCAATGGGTTGACGTAGTAGGCGGGCAGCAAAAAGCAAGCAGCAGCGCCCAAGCACGCCAGACCGATGCCAAAGCACATGGCATACACATGGTCCACATCAATGCCCATCAAGCGTGCACCCTGCTTTTCCTTGGCGACCGCACGAATGGCGCGCCCTAAGTCGGTGTAACGCATCACGGCCAACAAGACGCCTGAGACCACAAGCGCGCCGATGAAGGCGACCAATTTGGGGAGCGCAATCATTGCGGGACCCACACTGACCGTGGTCAAGGTGTAAGCGGTTTCGATGTTGCGCGTGTCAGACTTGAAAAACAGCAACGCCAAGTTTTCTAAAACGATAGACAGCCCCAAGGTCACCAACAAAATGTTTTCGTCCTTGCCATGGCTGGCGCGGTTGATCACCCCTCGCTGTAGTGCATAACCCAAAGCGAACATCGCGGGCACCATGATGGGTAACGCCAAATAAGGATCAATGCCGAGTTGTTCCTTCAAAAAGTACACCCCATAAAGCGCCACCATCAACGACGCCCCATGGGCGAAGTTGATGATGTGCAGCACGCCATAGATCAAGGTCAGCCCCAGCGCGATCAACGCGTAGACAGCACCTGTGGTGATGCCGTTGAGCACTGAGGCAAACAAGATAGACAGATCAAACATGGCGTGTTTCAGTAGAGAGGCTTAGGCTTTCAAGGGGAAGATGGGTTCGACTTCGCGGTAATCGCGTGGAATGATCACCTTGATGTCGCCCTTGACCACTTGTGTCATCAACGGTTGTGCGCCCATGTTTTGGCCGTTGACAAACTGGGTCGGGCCGTACGGCATGATGTGGTCCGAGAACGTGCTCTTGTTCAACGCATCAATGATGGCGGCACGGTCGGTCGACTTGGCGCGTTCAATCGCATCGGCCAACAAACGCATCGACGTGTAGGCCATGAACACTTCGTAGCTGAAGAACAAGCCTTTGGCTTCGACGCGTTTTTTGAGTTCCAGTGAACGCTTGTCGCGTGGATTGAACCAGTGGTTGCAGTCGATGATGCCGTTGGCGGCCTCTGGGAATTCTTTGACAAATTTGTAGCTGGAGGCTGCACCACCCAACACAGAGTAGATCGCTTTGGGGACGACTTTTTGTTGTTGCATCGTGCGCACCAGCAAGGCGTACTCGTTGTAGTAGTTGGCTGGAATCACGATGTCAGGGTTGACCTGTTTCATGCGCAGCACGATGTTGTTGAAGTCGCGCGTGGGGTTGGCGTGTTTGACGATTTCCTTCACGTCGTAGCCATAGCCGGGCAGTTCGCGGGCCAACAGGTTGGCAGTGCCTGTGCCGAACAACGATTCTTCATGAATGATCATGACGCTGCGTGCGGGCTTGCCTGCTGCGGTGTTGAGCACATGCAAGTTGGACACGGCCACTTCGGCGCATTTTTTGTAACCGGGGCCAAATCGGAATGTGTTTTTCAAGCCGCGTTCCACGATTTGATCGGCGACGCCCACATCCACAACGTGGGGCAAGTTGTATTTGGCAGCGGCTTGTGTGGTGGCCAAGCAAATGGCGGAAGCAAAGGCTCCGACGATGGCACTCACGCCTGCCTCGTTCATCTTTTCAACTTCGGCTGCGCCGGCTTGTGGGGTGGACTGTGCATCTCCCAACAGGGCTTCGATCTTGGCACCGCCCAAGGACTTGATGCCACCCGATTTGTTGATGTCTTCAATGGCCATCATCACGCCTTCACGGCATTGCTGACCTGAATAGGCGAGCGCGCCGGTGACGGGGTGCAAGACACCCACTTTCACCGGCTTGGGTTGCGCACCACCCACCAATGGAAATGCCAAAGCCGAAGCTGCAGCTGCCGATTGCCCCATAAACTGACGACGTGAAGTCATGATGTGCTCCTTTGAAAAATCAATGAAAGTTGGCCGATAACTCTTTGCTGACCCAGACCTTGGCATCAATGCTGCCGACGCGGGACAACTGCATTTGGTATTCGTAACGGTCTGGACGGTAAAGCCCGTGCAGCCATTGCACGGGCTGATCGTCGGTGTCGTAAATGAGGCGGTTGACCGCCAGCAATGCCGACCCAACGGCGATGTCCAAATGCTGCGCCATGTGGGCGTCGGCCAATTTGGCAGAAATACTTTGTTGAGCGCGGCCGACTTTGACGCCTGATTCTTCAAGCAGCAGCAGGATCGGTTTTTTGGCCAACTCTTTTTTGCCAAACCCTTGGGCGATGCGCTCGGGCACCCACGTGGTGATGTGGGAGAGCGGCCCCTCGTTGGTGTAGCGCACACGCTGGGCTTTTTGCACCCATTCACCGTCTTGCAGTTGCAGCGACAGGGCGACTTCATGCGGGGCGATGAGGCGTTCAACCGACAGCACCTTGACGGTGGTGCGCAAACCCATGCTGACTAAGTTTTCAAGCAGTCCAGTCAGGCGTGCTTGCTGCGCCTTGGGTGTGGTTGCGTCTACGTGCTGTGCGCGTTGTTGCTGTAACAGCGAGCGCGTTCCTCGTCCTGGCTCGCGACTGATCAAGCCTTCTTGCGCCAATTGGGCCAAGGCGCGGCGCACGGTGACGCGAGCGACTGAGAATTGCTGCATCAAGGCCAGTTCTCCAGGTAAGCCTTGAGAAAACATGCCTTCGTGCAACTGCTCGCGCAGCACCAAGTAAACCTGGTGGTATTTGGGTAAAGGCATGACTGTGCTCATGGATGCCGATGGTGAAACAGTTCTATTGACCTGTCAATGGAACATTTGTCGGGACAATCACTTATGAGACATGGCCTGCGTCATGTGGTCTTTTTTTATAGGGCGTCAAGGATGCTTTGAATAAAGCATGCCATTCGTATTATTTTTGTTCAGTCAGCCAAGCTTTGAACTGTTTCAATATGAGGCGCGGTTGTTCCACCTGAGGCTCAATCAAATAATAAGCACGCAAGCCTGTCATGGGGCGTTTGCACGCCACGACCAGCTCTCCGCTGTTGAGCTCGGCTGAAACAAACAACGAGGGCATCAGCGAGACACCGAGGCCGCTTCGAGCGGCAGCCACCTGCATTGAGAAAAGCTCATAACGAGGGCCGGCCATGGCACGGGGCGCATTTAAGCCTTGGGCGTCAAACCACTGTCGCCAAGCCTCGGGACGGGTGGATTGCTGAAGCAGTGGCAGTTTCATCAATTGTTCAGGCGTCAGCGCTTTGTTTTTCTTGAGCAGTGCAGGGCTACAAACGGGGATGACTTCCTCGTCAAACAATTTTGTGGCTTCGGTTCCCGCCCATTGGTGCACTTGTGCGGGTGTGCCTGCGTAGAGTGCGATGTCCATGCCGCTGTCGCTGAACATAAACGGACGGGTGCGAGTCTCGATGTGAACATGGGTTTGCGGGAACTGTTGCTTGAACGAAGGCAGTCGTGGGATCAGCCACTGCGATGCGAAGGTGGGCACTGCAGCGATGACAAGGCTCTCGCTCTGTCCGTGGTGGCCCATTAGGTCGAGCGCATCACGCTCCAAGCTGTCAAGCCTGGCACGCACTTGTTGCGCGTAGCCTTGCCCTGAGGCGGTGAGTTGCATGCCGTGCTGGCCACGCTTGAAAAGAGTGACTCCTAGCATCTCTTCGAGTGCGGCCACTTGACGCGAGACAGCGCCTTGGGTGAGGGCGAGCTCTTGTGCCGCTTGGGTGAAGCTGGTGTGGCGAGCGGCTGCTTCAAAGCAGATCAAGGATTGGATAGACGGGAGCTTGCGGCGCATAAGGGTTTTGTTCCGGACGTGTTCAGATAATACAAAATTGCATAACTGAGTGCAAAACAATCGGTTGATGGTGCCAGCATTCGCTTCTAGGATGAGTGCAACTGTGTTTATGTTTGAAAGAAGCCATCATGAGTTCTCGTCATCCCTTTTCTTGGTCTGATCCCTTCATGCTTGATCTGCAATTGACAGATGAAGAACGTCAAGTCAAAGACGCTGCTGCCGCGTATTGCCAAGAACGTTTGGCGCCGCGTGTGCTCGAAGCGTTTCGCCATGAAACAACCGATGTCTCTATCTTCCGTGAGATGGGCGAGTTGGGTTTACTCGGCCCCACCATTCCAGAAGCCTATGGCGGCGCGGGCTTGAACTATGTTTGCTACGGTTTGGTGGCACGTGAAGTCGAACGCGTGGACTCCGGCTACCGCTCCATGATGAGCGTGCAGTCGTCTTTGGTCATGGTGCCCATCTACGAATTTGGCACCGAAGCCCAAAAACAAAAATACCTGCCCAAGCTTGCCACCGGCGAGTGGATTGGTTGCTTTGGCTTGACCGAACCCAACCACGGTTCTGACCCGGGCAGCATGATCACACGTGCCAAGAAAGTGGCCGGTGGGTACTCGCTCTCAGGCGCCAAGATGTGGATCACCAACAGCCCGATTGCTGATGTGTTTGTGGTGTGGGCCAAAGACGATGAAGGTGCGATCCGTGGCTTCATCTTAGAAAAAGGCTGGAAAGGTTTGAGCGCGCCGGCGGTGCACGGCAAAGTCGGTTTGCGTGCCTCCATCACCGGAGAAATTGTGATGGACGAGGTGTTTGTGCCAGAAGAAAACGCGTTCCCAGACGTGCGTGGTTTGAAAGGCCCGTTCACCTGCTTGAACAGTGCACGCTACGGCATTGCATGGGGCGCTTTGGGCGCTGCAGAAGACTGCTATCACCGCGCGCGCCAATACGTGTTGGACCGTCAACAGTTTGGTCGTCCTTTGGCGGCTAATCAGCTGATTCAAAAGAAACTCGCAGACATGCTCACCGACATCAGCTTGGGTCTGCAAGGTTGCTTGCGCTTGGGACGCATGAAAGACGAGGGCATTGCTGCGGTGGAGATCGCATCGATCTTGA
>JBEEJP010000068.1:0-9109 GCA_041169125.1 Pseudomonadota bacterium | reverse complement strand
GCTTTCTTGTGCTTTTTTGATCACATTTTTGGCATCTGC
The DNA here is from genome assembly GCA_041169125.1 of Pseudomonadota bacterium. Taxonomy (GTDB): domain Bacteria; phylum Pseudomonadota; class Gammaproteobacteria; order Burkholderiales; family Burkholderiaceae_C; genus Limnohabitans. The sequence continues at coordinate 9,070 of JBEEJP010000068.1, read as the reverse complement.
CGTGCTGTTGGCTGCTGCGGCCGAGCTGATGGGGTTTTGAATCACCAAACCGAGCAAGCGCGCACCGTGTTCCACGGCAATGGAGCCGTAGGAAATATCACCTTGAACGATGGAATCCTTGTGGAACTCCACGCGTTCAGCCGCATAAATATTGCCTTCCACCTTACCCGCCACCATCACACGATGCGCAGTGATATCGCCAGACACTTCGCCTGTTTTACCAATGGCCACGGTGACTTTGTTGTCTTTGGTGGTTTCGATGTTGCCCACGACTTTGCCATCGATGCGCACACTATCGAGCAAGACCAACCGACCGTAAATTTGGGTGGTGCGACCAATGATGGTGTCAAAGCGCTCTTGCGATGGCGAGAGTGATTTGTCTTTCAGTTTTTCAAACATGGCCGGCTTTCTTAAATGATCTGCTTGCTCACTGAGCGCTGGCAGTTGTCGTGGTTTGCATCAGCATTTGTGTTGGATTCAACACGCGATCATTGCGCATCACCTCATAGTGCAAGTGCGGACCAGTCGATCGGCCGGTGCTGCCCAATTGCGCAATGGTGTCACCACGTTGAACTTTTTGCCCCACCTCCACCAAGCGCTTGCTCAAGTGGGCATAGCGGGTTGTAAACCCTTCGATATGACTGACTTCCACCACATTGCCATAGGAGGCGTCCCAACCAGAGCGTGTGACAGTCCCGGCCGCTGTGGCCAGAATGGGAGAGCCAATTTCAGCAACAAAGTCCAAGCCTTCGTGCATCGCCAATTGGCCTGTAAAGGGGTCATTGCGGATACCAAAACCACTGGTCACGCGAAAATCTTTACCCATTGGAATTCCAGTGGGTAAAGCATGCAGCCAGCTCAGTTGCGCGGACCAGTTTTGACTGAGGTTCTTCACGGCGGCTTGAGTTTGGTTGAACTCATCCATGGCTGATGCAAAATCTTGACTCAGGTCACGCGAGGGAAAGCTGGAAAAGCGCGGAGCGACCCAAGGCCCTCCTCGGGCTTCTTCTTTTTTGCTGAGTTTGTCGCGCAAATTGGTGGGCGTTGCCACCTCCATGAATTTATTCTTCAAGGTTTCCAATTGGCGAATTTCTTGCACCGTCGCGTTCATGGTTTGACGCAAATTGTCCAAACGCTCACGGTAAACCGCTTCTACCTTTTGCTGCTCGGCTTCAGTCGTCACCCCACCAAGACTACGTGCCAAACTGGGGCTCATCTCAATCGCAATGCGAAACCCAATGAAATGGAGCAAGACGCCAAAAGCAACCAACACAAACGCTGAGGCACACACGGCCACCAGCACCTTCTTGGCTGTGATGGAAACGGTCCGCACCGAGGCGGTGGGCCCTGATACCCACATTAATTGCATAAACGGCTCCGGGAAACTGATCGAAACGGAAGCGAATTTTTTCGCAACCAAACGAGAATTGTAGGGAGTTATCCTTCCAAAAGTCACTTAATTTTTAGGATTCATCGGCAGCAATGACAAAGAATAGTTTCTTTTTGAAAAATTAATCCCATTGATTTACTATAAACAACAGATTCATTGCTAAATATCAAAAAAGCATAAAAAATTATCAAATGAACATTCCTTGGATTGATCTAACAACACCGCTGCCAAAGCCAGAAACTGCACAAAAAAAAGGCAGCGCCATGGCGGGTTTGGTTGCTGCAGGCGGGGGCTTATCCGTCTCTAGACTGTGCGAAGCCTACGCACAAGGCATGTTCCCTTGGTTCAGTGAAGGTCAGCCGATTTTGTGGTGGTCCCCCGATCCACGCATGGTGCTACAGACCCAGAACTTCAAACTGCACCGCTCGTTGCGCAAAACCCTGCAGCGTTTCATCGCGGCTCCCGATTGCAGCATTCGAATGGACAGCGCGTTTGCCCAAGTCATCCGTCACTGCGCCCAAACACCCCGCGAGGGACAAGCTGGGACTTGGATTGTTGAAGAGATGGTTGAGGCGTACATCGCGTTGCACGAAGCTGGGTTTGCCCACAGTGTTGAAACCTGGGTCAACGGTCGATTGGTCGGTGGTTTGTACTGTGTCTCGATGGGCGACACCCTGTTTGGCGAATCCATGTTTGCACACGTGAGCGACGCGTCAAAAATTGCGTTAGCCGCCTTGGTGGCTTTTGCTCGCGCGCATGGGCTAACTTGGATAGACTGCCAACAAAACACGCGGCACTTGGCTTCGTTGGGGGCCTACGAAGTGCCCCGAACTGATTTTTTAGAGATGGTGAGAAACGCGCCCAAGCAATCCCGCCGCCCATGGAGCTTTGAGCCTGACCACTGGAACCACTTATTGCCACAGAAAGCAATCCCTTGAGCACCCCCAATGAGTTGCCATTCCAAACTGTGCAGTTTTATGCCACTGCGCCCTACCCTTGCAGCTACTTACCTGCAAGGACGGCCCGTTCACAAGTGGCTACCCCCAGCCATCTGATCAATGATGATGTTTATGCAGATTTGGTGAAAGAAGGCTTTCGTCGCAGCGGTCTCTTCACTTACAGACCGTACTGTGACACGTGTCATGCCTGTATTCCCCTGCGCGTGAAAGCCCTTGCCTATCAACCCACGCGTAGTCAACGGCGAGCTTGGGCCAAACACAAGGATCTAGAGGTTCGCATTCTCAAGTTGGGCTTCGATCCAGAGCATTACGCCATGTATTTGCGCTACCAAACGTTGCGCCACGCAGGCGGAGGGATGGACGAAGACAGCATCGAGCAATACTCACAGTTTTTATTGCAAAGCCGAGTTAACACGCGACTTGTTGAGTTTCGAGAAAGCGGCACTGGGCTGTTGAAAATGGTGTCCATCGTGGATGTTCTCAACGACGGGCTGTCTGCGGTTTACACGTTTTACGAACCAGAACCCAACACCAGCTATGGCACTTACAACGTGATGTGGCAAATCGAGCAAGCCAAACAACTGCAGATGCCTTATGCCTACCTCGGCTATTGGATTCAAGACAGTCAAAAAATGAACTACAAAGCCGACTTTCAACCCCATCAACGGTTAATTAAGGGTGAATGGTTGGATATTTAATTTCACATGATAAAATTACAGCATGCGTAAAACCACCGTGCCTTCCACGCCCAATATTCAAGTCATTGAGCGCATGTTCACGCTCATTGATGTGCTTGCATCGCGAGAAGAAGCAATTTCACTCAAAGAAATCAGTGAACGAACGGGTCTGCACCCATCGACCACCCATCGAATTTTGAACGACTTGGCCGTTGGCCGTTTTGTTGACCGCCCCGAAGCTGGCAGCTACCGTCTTGGCATGCGTTTGTTGGAATTGGGCAATCTGGTCAAAGGCCGCTTGAATGTGCGAGATGTCGCCTTTCAACCTATGCGTGAGTTACACAAATTGATTCAACAACCCGTCAACCTGAGCGTGCGTCAAGGCGATGAAATTGTGTATGTTGAACGCGCATTCAGTGAACGCTCTGGCATGCAAGTGGTTCGAGCCATCGGGGGTCGTGCGCCCTTGCACCTCACCTCGGTGGGTAAGCTGTTTCTCGCCATGGATGATCCACAGCGCGTGAGAGCCTACGCCACCCGCACAGGCCTGAGCGGTCAAACACGCAACAGCTTGACTCAACTCCCCGCCCTAGAGCGAGAGCTTTCCAAAGCGCGTCAATACGGCGTTGCACGTGACAACGAAGAGCTGGAGTTGGGCGTTCGATGCATTGCCTCTGGCATTTACGATGACCAAGGCAAGTTAGTCGCAGGGCTGTCTATTTCTGCCCCCGCAGATCGACTGGATGAAGATTGGCTTCCCAAGCTACAAGCCACGACACAAGCGATTTCGCACGCACTGGGCTACAAAGAAAACCAAGCATGACAACAAAAAAGCCAGCAAAATGCTGGCTTTTTGACATACATGACCCGCTTAGGTTTGAGGGCGACCTAACGCGCTGTGGTTGCTTTCAACCCATTTGCGAACACGCTCGGCATCAGCGATACGGCTGAGCTTACCTGCCGAATCCAAAAACACCATGATCAATTTACGGCCAGACACCTTGGCTTGCATGACCAAGCATTGCCCCGCTTCAGAGATGTAACCAGTTTTTTGCAAACCGATGTCCCAGTTGGGGTTCTTCACCAAGCGGTTGGTGGTGTTGTATTGCAATGTGCGGTTGCCAACTTCCACGCTGTGACTTGGCGAAGTAGACAACTGACGCAAGGTGGCATCGTGGTACGCATTGCCCACGAGCGTGGCCAAATCTTTGGCGCTGGATTGGTTTTGGCTTGACAGCCCCGTGGGCTCCACGTAGCGCGTGTCACGCATGCCCAATTGAGCCGCTTTGGTGTTCATCAAACTCACAAAGGTAGGCATGCCACCTGGGTAGGTACGCCCCAAAGCATGCGCGGCACGGTTTTCACTGGCCATCAAGGCCAAATGCAACAACTCGCCACGGGTCAACGTTGCACCGACACGCAAACGTGAGCTGCTACCCTTTTCAGTGTCCACGTCATCTTGTGTGATGGTGATTGCCTCATCCATGGGCAACTTGGCTTCACTGATGATCAAACCTGTCATCAATTTGGTGATCGAAGCAATCGGCAACACGGCTTGGTCGTTTTTGCTCAGAAGCACTTCATTGGTGTCTTGGTCGACCACATACGCGACGCTGGATTTCAAATCCAACATATCGCTGGTGGCATGCAAGCCGGCCTTCTGACCAAAAGATGGGACAACAGGTGCAGCTTTGAAGGCTTTGGCGTGACGCACATGCGTCTTCACCACAGAGGGCTTGCTCTTTTGAACGGTTGGTTTTTTCTGATTTGTGGCGGCTTGGGCGTGCATGGTGCACAGCGAGGTCAGCAAACCGAGCGAAGTAGCAATCAGCAGTCGTTTCAAGTGGCGTTCCTTAAGCTTGAAAAAAACATTGCCTAGAGTCTACCAAGAAAAGTGACGCAAGATCAAGGACTTGCGCCACTTATTTAACAAAATTGATACGGTATATCTGTTTTATGAATTAACCTTGTGCTGCCACGCGGTCTGATTTGCTCTGAAGTTTGTTCAGCGCGCTCAAATACGCCTTGGCAGAGGCGACCACGATATCAGGGTCCGAGCCCACACCGTTGACCACGCGACCACTGTTTTGCAGGCGCACCGTCACTTCACCTTGGCTCTCTGTCGAGCCACTGATGGCATTGACCGAGTACAGCACCATTTCAGCACCACTCTTGACATGCGACTCAATCGCTTTGAGCGACGCATCGACAGGGCCATTGCCATCAGAATCGCCCTTCACTTCCTTGCCCGCGACTGTGAAGACCACGCTGGCATGTGGACGTTCCCCAGTTTCGCTGTGTTGCGACAATGAAACAAAAGCAAACTGCTCGCTGGCATTGGCTGACGACTCGTCACTCACCAAAGCCAAGATGTCTTCATCAAAGATCTCGCTCTTGCGGTCTGCCAACTCCTTGAATTTGGCAAATGCAGTGTTGATGTCAGCTTCACTTTCCATTTGCACGCCCAAGTCTTCCAAGCGTTGCTTGAAGGCGTTGCGGCCGCTCAATTTACCCAACACAATTTTGTTGGCGCTCCAACCCACGTCTTCTGCTCGCATGATTTCATAGGTGTCACGGGCTTTGAGCACGCCATCTTGGTGAATGCCAGAAGCGTGTGCAAATGCGTTGGCCCCCACCACGGCTTTGTTGGGTTGCACCACAAACCCCGTGGTTTGGCTCACCATGCGACTGGCTGCAACGATTTGTTTGGCATCGATGTTCAAGTCAAGGTCAAAGTAATCACGTCGGGTTTTGATGGCCATGACCACCTCTTCCAACGAACAATTACCTGCCCGCTCCCCCAAACCATTGATCGTGCACTCGACCTGACGCGCGCCACCAATCTTCACACCGGCCAATGAGTTGGCAACAGCCATGCCCAAGTCATTGTGGCAATGCACCGACCAAATCGCTTTGTCAGAGTTAGGCACACGTTCGCGCAAGGTTTTGATGAAATTGCCATACAACTCGGGAATGGCGTAGCCCACCGTATCGGGAATATTGATGGTGGTCGCCCCCTCGGCAATCACCGCTTCAACCACACGACACAAGAAATCCATCTCGCTACGGTAACCATCCTCAGCACTGAACTCGATATCGCCCACCAAGTTGCGTGCAAAACGCACCGACTGCTTGGCTTGTTCAAGCACCTGCTCTGGCGACATGCGTAACTTTTTTTCCATATGCAACGGGGACGTCGCAATGAAAGTGTGAATGCGCGCACGGTTTGCCCCTTTGAGAGCCTCCGCAGCGCGACTGATATCGCGGTCATTGGCACGTGACAACGAACAAATGGTCGAATCCTTGATGGCATTCGCAATGGTTTGAACTGCCTCGAAATCGCCGTTAGAGCTTGCCGCAAAACCGGCTTCAATGACGTCGACTTTCAATCGCTCCAATTGACGGGCAATGCGCAGCTTTTCGTCGCGCGTCATGGAGGCGCCGGGCGACTGTTCGCCGTCACGCAAGGTGGTGTCAAAAATGATGAGCTTGTCGGTCATGGTCAGGACTCCTAGATTCCTAAAAAACTTGCAACGTTTGATGAACCCCAAAGCAAAAGGCCCGCTGCAAGTGCATACGGGCCTTGTGGGGTTTGCGCGTGCGCTACCAACTCCGCCCGTTGGGGGATAGAAGCAGTAGAGCCAGCGAAAAATTTGTCATGGGTGGAATTTAGCACAAAGAAAAACCTTTTGTGCTTAGAGGTGTCTTATTTGTGCAAACCCGCTTCATCCGGCTCATCGGTCGATGTACTGATGACACTGGTTTGCATGCCCTTGGCGCGGCGCCAAGCGTACAAACCGTAGCCACTCAAGCCGTAAAACATGAACAAAGCAAACAACACAATGGGAGGGTGAATCGTGATGACGGCGATCGACAATGCCAACAAAACGATCACAACAAAAGGCACGCTTTGCTTCATTTGCACGTCTTTGAAGCTGTAAAACGGCACATTGGTGACCATCGTCAAGCCAGAGTACAAACACCAAGCGAACATGGGCCAGGCAACCTCTGGACCAGAAATACCCATCTCAGTCATTAGCCACATAAAGCCCATGACCAACGCAGCGGCCGCGGGTGACGGCAGCCCTTGAAAGAAACGCTTGTCAACCACCGCTGTGTTGACGTTGAAACGAGCCAAGCGCAATGCCGCGCATGACATGTAGACAAACGCAGCCACCCATCCCCAGCGACCCAAACCCTTGAGTGCCCATTCGTAAGAAATCAGTGCAGGCGCAGCCCCAAATGACACCATGTCAGCAAGTGAATCCATTTGCTCGCCAAACGCACTTTGGGTGTTGGTCATGCGTGCCACACGTCCATCCAAACTGTCGAGCACCATGGCACAAAACACACCTATCGCCGCTAACTCGTAATGACCATTCATGGCCATCACGATGGCATAGAAGCCGCCAAACAAAGCAGCCAAGGTAAACAGATTGGGCAACACATACACGCCCTTGCTGGGCTTGCGAGGCACAAATTCTTCTGTTTGATCTTGTGGTTCTGTCATGCGTATCGCTCCGAAAAATAGACCTACAGTGTAAGGGCTGCGTCAACCCCACACAAAAACAACAAAGGCCACGAAGTGGCCTTTTTTCAGTCACACAGCAGATGCTTAGTTGCGGGTTTGGTCAACCAGCTTGTTCTTGGAGATCCAAGGCATCATGGCGCGCAACTTGGCACCCACGGTTTCAATGGCGTGCTCAGCGTTCAAGCGACGACGTGCCGTCATGCTTGGGTAGTTGGTACGACCTTCCAAGATGAACATCTTGGCGTATTCACCGGTTTGGATGCGCTTCAACGCGTTACGCATGGCTTCGCGAGACTTCTCGTTGATCACCTCGGTGCCCGTCACGTACTCACCATATTCCGCGTTGTTGGAAATGGAGTAGTTCATGTTGGCGATACCACCTTCGTACATCAAGTCCACGATCAGCTTCAACTCGTGCAAGCACTCGAAGTAAGCCATTTCAGGGGCGTAGCCAGCTTCGGTCAAGGTTTCGAAACCCATCTTCACCAACTCCACAGCGCCGCCGCACAACACAGCTTGCTCGCCGAACAAGTCGGTTTCGGTTTCTTCTTTGAAGTTGGTTTCGATGATGCCGCCTTTGCCGCCACCGTTGGCCATGGCATAGCTCAAAGCCAAGTCACGGGCTTTGCCAGACTTATCTTGGTACACAGCGATCAAAGAGGGCACGCCGCCGCCTTTGAGGTATTCAGAGCGCACGGTGTGGCCTGGGCCTTTGGGGGCCACCATGATCACGTCCAAGTCAGCGCGTGGCACCACTTGGTTGTAATGCACGTTAAAGCCGTGAGCAAACGCCAAAGTAGCGCCTTGCTTCATGTTGGGGGCGACGTTGTTGTTGTACACCTCAGGGATGTTTTCGTCAGGCAACAAGATCATGACCAAGTCAGCCGCTTTCACAGCGTCATTGACTTCCATCACCGTCAAACCGGCCTTGGCCACTTTGTCCCATGAAGCGCCGCCTTTACGCAGACCGACCACGACTTTGACGCCGCTTTCGTTCAAGTTTTGGGCGTGGGCATGGCCTTGTGAGCCGTAGCCGATGATGGCCACAGTTTTGCCTTTGATCAGGGACAGATCACAATCTTTGTCGTAAAAAACTTTCACGGGGCTCTCCTAAAAAATACTTTGAACAGGGTTTGAATTTATTAAACGCGCAAGATACGTTCACCGCGGCCAATGCCACATGCGCCCGTGCGAACGGTTTCGAGAATTGCGCTGCGGTCAATCGCCTCTAAGAACGCATCGTTCTTAGACAGGTCACCCGTCAACTCAATGGTGTAGCTCTTCTCGGTCACATCAATGATGCGACCACGGAAGATATCGGCCATACGCTTCATCTCTTCGCGCTCTTTGCCGACAGCACGTACCTTCACAAGCATCAACTCGCGTTCGGTGTAGGCACCTTCAGTCAGGTCAACCACCTTCACCACCTCAATCAAGCGATTCAAATGCTTGGTGATTTGCTCAATCACCTCATCTGAACCATGCGTTTGAATGGTCATGCGTGACAGACTGG
>JBEEJP010000067.1:0-9123 GCA_041169125.1 Pseudomonadota bacterium | reverse complement strand
CGCTATGCGGTGAGTTTTTATGCCTTGATTGATTTGGTCGCCATCGCCCCGTTCTACTTTGCACGCTTTGTGGATGTGGATGTGGAAATGCTGCGCGTGCTGCGGGTCATGCGATTGGCGCGGATGTTCAAGCTGTCACGCCAAATTATTCCTGCGTGGCATGAATTTCAAGAACTTAATGTAGGCCGCAGCTGGCGGGCCAAAGTGTTTGCCATGCTCGAGCCCACGGGGCACTCGGGCCGCTTGCACACGTACATCGACAACTTCATTGTGTTTTGGATTGCCCTGTCCATCACCTGCGTGATTTTTGAAACCGTGGGATCGGTTCGCGCCATGTTTGCGGTGGAGTTTGAAGTCATTGACGTGATGGCCTTCACCATCTTCACGATTGAATACATCGCACGTGTTTACACCGCACCTGAAAACCCCAAGTACAAACACCTGAGCATGCCCCAATGGGCGCATGTCCGAACAGGGCAGGCCATCATCGACTTGCTGGCCATTCTGCCGTTCATCCTAGAAAGCTTTTTCAGCCAACATTTGGATTTGCGTTTCTTACGGGTGTTCCGCTTGATGCGAATGCTCAAGCTCACACGCTACACATCAGCCATGGAAACCTTGTTCAAGGTGGTCATGCGCGAATGGCAAGTGATTTTTGCATCGGTGTTTGTGATGATGCTGTTGGTGGTTCTCACCGCCAGCTTGGGCTATTTGTTTGAGCACGAAGCCCAACCCGATAAGTTTGAAAACATTCCTCAGTCCATCTACTGGGCGGTGGTCACCTTGGCCTCTGTGGGCTATGGCGACATTTCCCCCATCACGCCCATGGGCCGTGCGCTCACCGTGGTGTTGGCCTTGGTGGGCATTGGTATTTTTGCCATCCCAGCAGGCTTGCTGGCCTCAGCCTTCACGGACCAACTGCGCATTGACCGCGAGGCCTTCAAGCAACGTTTGATGCTGGCCTACGAAGACGGCATGCTGGACCATGCTGAAAAAGAACTCATCGTGGCCGAAGCCGAGCGTTTGCATTTGTCGGGTGATGAAGTCAAACGCCTCACAGAAGAAGCACGCGCCGAGTTTGCGGCCAAAGAAGCCGAAGACCACACCCATGCCAATGGCCTGGTGCTCGATGCCAAAGCCCACCCTGCCCTTGCTGCCGCACAGTTCAAGCTGTTGGTGGACCAACTCGCGCTCATCGCACAAGCCACGGGTGAGGAGAAGTTGCGCAAGAGCCTCAATGACATCAAGGTTGACCATCAAGCCGAGCTCGATGTGTTGACCATCGTGGCCAAACGAACCCTCTAAAGCACACGAAGCTTGCGGCTTTGCAAGTAGGCGACAGCCTACTTGCGCATTTGCGTTTATCGTACGGCCATGACACATTTTTACGAACCCAAGAACGGCCACGGCCTCCCTCACGACCCTTTCAACGCCATCGTCGGCCCCCGCCCTATCGGCTGGGTATCGACCCGCAGCAATGAGGGCGTGTTGAACCTCGCGCCCTACAGCTTCTTCACAGCCTTCAACTACATCCCCCCCATCGTGGGCTTCTCCAGCACAGGCCCCAAAGACTCGCTGCGCAATGTGCAAGAGAACGGCATGTTTGTGTGGAACCTCGTCACGCGCCCCTTGGCCGAAGCGATGAACCAAACCTGCGCGCCGGTTGCACCCGAGGTGAATGAGTTTGAATTGGCGGGTTTGAAAACCGCCCCTTCACGCGTGGTCGATGTGCCGCGTGTGGCCGACAGCCCCGTGTCGTTTGAATGCCGCAGCACACAAATCATTCAGCTCGAAGGCTTGGACAAACAAAAGGTGCCCACTTGGTTGGTCTTGGGCGAAGTGGTGGGGGTGCACATTGCCAGCCACCTGCTCAAAGACGGCATTTACGACACCGCCAATGCGGGCCATATCTTGCGCGGCGGTGGCCCGGCCGACTACTTCACCATTGGGCCGGAGCAGTTGTTCAAGATGTGGCGACCACAAGCTTAATCAGGCATCTGCTGACTGTGGTGTTTGATCAAACACCACGCTTGCGCAAAACCCGTGGGGCTGTACAGGTGTCAAGCTCATGCGTGCGCCCAGCAACTTGGCATAAGTCGCCACGATCGCCAAGCCAAGACCCATGCCTGCTTTGAGTGCTTCACCGGCCACGCCTTGCACGCCGCGTTGGCTGATTTGTTGCAGTTTGTCGTGGGGCACGCCCACCCCGTTGTCGGTGACGGACAACGTCACCTGTTGGTAGGTTTGCGCCACCGACACCGTGATGTGGCTCTCACCACTGGCAGCGCGGCCATAACGCAGCGCGTTGTCAATCAGGTTATTCAAGATGCCTTCTATCAAGGCCGCATTGCCTTGCACATGCACCGCGTGGTCCAAGCCTTTGGCGCCTAAGTCCACGCCCGCCGCATCGGCACGGGGCAAGAAGCGCAACACGGCCTCTCCCACCAAGACATCCAAAGACACGGTGGTTTTTTCGAGGGTCTGCTTGGCTTCATCTGCCAAAGCCAAAGCCAACAGTTGATCGACCAAGTGGCTCGCCCGCTCTTGGCTTTGTGCAATGCCTTGCAGCTGTTCACGCCACACGTGCGGATCGTTGTGGCGCAAGCCGTAATCGGCCAAGGCGCGAATGCCTGCCAACGGTGTGCGCAGCTCGTGAGCCACATTGCCCGAGAACTCACGCTGCGCTTGCACACTGGCGGCAATGCGCCCAAGCAAGGCATTGATCGCCTTGCCCAAGCGCTGCACATCGCGCGTGGTGGCGCTGACGGGCACAGGGGTCAGGTCGCGGGCATCACGCTGGCCCACGGCATCTTCTAGCTCTGACAAAGGCATCAAATCGGCATCAATGGCTCGGTGCAACCAAGCGGCCAACAAACCCAACAGCAACAACTGCGGCACGATGGAAAAGATCAGCAAGCGTTGCAAAAGACTGTCGCGGCTGGCTGTGGTTTGAGCCATCACCACATAAAAATCGGCAGGTTGGCTGCGTTGCAAGGTCACGCTGCGCAGGGTGCGACCTTGGTAATCAAGAGGCACAAATTTCGGTTTTAAGTCTTCCTGCAAAACTTCTGGCCGCAACCCCGGATGCCCTGCCAACAATGACCCATCCGGGCGCAACACCGCAAAGTAAAGGGTTTCACTTTGATCAAACAACACTGCGCTCATCTCTTGCGCGGAGAGACTCAAGTCCAAGCTACCGCCGCTGGCATCGTTGCCACGGCGTACATGGCTGGCAACCAAGTAGGCGTCATCCAGCAAGGCTCGGTCAAACGCTTGTTGCGCAAAGTACCATGCAATGCCCACCACCAAGGCAGAGCCCACCAGCCACGTCACAGCCAAGGGCAACAGCACATGGCGCAATAAGCGGTTACGCAAGGAGGGCTTGATGTTCATGGTTGCTCCTCCAACACATAGCCTATGCCGCGCAAAGTGCGAATGACTGCACCGCTATGAAGGAGTTTTTTTCGCAAACGCGAAATGAAGGCCTCTAAAGCGTTATCCCCCAGCGCTTCGTCAAAGCTAGACAATTGATCTGACAAGACCCGTTTGCTCACCGCTCGTCCTGGTGGCGACATGAGTTCGCACAAGACCTCAAACTCACGCGCAGGCAAGGCCAAATCGGCCTCCCCCACAAAGATGCGCCGCAGCTTGCGGTTCAAGCGCAAGTGCCCCACTTGCACTTCATCATCTACACCTTGGGTGCGACGGACCAAAGCGCGTAGGCGAGCCTCAACTTCTTCGAGGTCAAATGGTTTGCCCAAGTAGTCATCTGCGCCTGCGTCTAAACCCGCAATACGCTCATCGGTACGGTTGCGAGCGGTCAGCACCAACACCGGCGTGCGGTCGCCACGCGCGCGGGCTTCACGTAAAAGCTGCAAGCCACTGCCTTGTGCCGCATCGCTTTGGCCACTGAGGGGTAGGTTCAAATCCAACAACACAGCGTCATAAGTCTGCACTTGCCAAAAATGCGCACCATCTTGCAAATGGCTGGCGGCATCCACGCGATGTCCCGCATCGCCAAGGCTGCGCATCATCACCGCTTGGAGCACGGCATCATCTTCAATCAACAAAATTCGCACAAAGGAGACTCAAATAAATGTGAAGTCAGGGGCTGGTCAGCCGCATGCCACGATAAACGTGCCATGAGCATACGACAGAACCTACAAGAAACACTGAACACCCCCGCCAAGCGCTTTGGTGCTGCAGGCATTGCATTGGCCGTCATGGCACTGATTCATGCCTTGCTTAACCCCACTGTGCCATCCAAGCCCCCCACGCCCGAGCCTATCGTGCAAGGCGAGCAACTGCGTTTTCCAGCAGGGCATCCTCAGCTGGCCTTGCTGGGCACCGCCGAAGCCAAGGCAGCACAAAGCGTGACCATCGACCTCCCCGCCCGTTTGGTGTGGAACGAGGAGCGTACACAGCGCATCTACCCCGCCTTTGCAGGCCGCGTGCTCACGCTGAATGCGGACATCGGCCAAACCGTCCAAGTGGGTCAAGTGTTGGCCACATTGGCTTCTCCCGAGTTTGGCGCGGCCCAAGCCGACACAGCCAAGGCCATGGCCGACGCCCAAGTCGCTGAACGCGCCTTGGCCCGTCATCAAACCTTGTTTGAAGCCGATGTGATTTCGCGCAAAGAACTCGACAGCACAGAGGCTGAAGCCCTACGTGCGCGCGCCGAACTGGCACGCGCCCAAGCACGCACACGACTGTATGGCAGCACACACCACGTGAACCAACAACTCGGGCTTGCAGCCACCATCAAAGGCGTTGTGGTTGAACGCAATTTGAGCGCGGGCCAAGAAGTACGTCCCGACCAAGGGGGGCCCAGCAACTTGGCGCTGTTTGTGGTGAGCGACCCCAATGTATTGTGGTTGCAAATTGATGCCCGTGAGGCCGATGTGGCCTCACTCACGCCCGGTACGCCCATTGCGCTGACCTTGCCCAACTTTCCTGACCAACGCTTTGAGGCCAAGATTGCCGCCACCGGTGACTTTATCGACAGCAACACCCGCGCCATCAAGGTGCGCGCCGTCATCAACAACCCCAAGCGACTGCTCAAAGCAGAAATGCTGGGCACAGCCCACATCGAGCGACAGCTTGCCGCTGGCGTGCTCGTGCCTGCCAGCTCAGTACAGTTGCGCGGCACAGAGCACTGGGCCTATGTGCAAACAGAAGTTGGGGTGTTTGAACCACGTCAAGTCAAACTGGGCTATGAAGGCACACAACAAGTTTTGATTGTCGACGGCGTGAAAGCGGGTGAATGGGTGGTCAAAGACAACAGTTTGCTGTTGGCCCGTGAATTTCGCATCGCCCAAGAAAACGCACACAAACCGGCAGAACCCAAATGAAGCGGCTGATTCACTATGCGCTGAACCAGCCGCTGTTCATCTTGTTGGGCACGCTGCTGTTTGTCATGTCGGGCATATTTGCGTTTAAAAATTTATCGGTCGAAGCCTTTCCCGATGTCACCGACACCCAAGTGACGGTCATTGCACTCTACCCAGGCCGTGCAGCCGAAGAAGTGGAAAAGCAAGTGACCTTGCCCATCGAGGTGGCGCTGTCGGGTTTGCCTAACTCCATTCGCGTGTTCTCGCACACCCAGTTTGGTTTGTCGTTCACCGTGGTCACGTACAACGACAACGCTGAGGTCAACCTCGTACGCCAACAGGTGAATGAACGCATGCGCGGAATTCAGCTGCCAGAAGGGGTGGAAGCGCAAATTGCGCCCAATGCCACACCTGTAGGCGAAATCATGCGCTATCGCTTACGTGGTGATGGCCTAAGCACCACCGAATTGCGCACCCTGCAAGACTGGACGGTCGAACGCACCATGCGCCAAGTACCGGGCGTGGCCGATGTGGTGGCCATGGGCGGCTTTATCAAACAATACGAAGTGCAACCTGATTTGCACAAACTCAGTCAATACAAACTCACACTGCAAGACTTGTCTGATGCTTTAGGCCGCGGCAACAGCAACGTGGGCGGCAGCTATGTGACGCAAGGCGCACAGCAATACGCCATTCGTGGCTTGGGCCTGCTCCATTCGGCGGATGACATTGGTCGTGTGGTGGTGACGGCACGCGGCAACACCCCCATCTTGGTGCGAGATGTGGCCAAAGTCACCATCGGTGCAGTCCCTCGCTTAGGCACAGTGGGCCAAGACTTAGATGACGATGTGGTCACTGGCATCATCATCATGCGCAAAGGCGAAAACCCCAGCGTGGTGTTAAAGGGTGTGAAAGAACGCATTGACGATCTCAACGCACGCGTGTTGCCACAAGGCGTGCAAATCGTGCCGTTTTATGACCGAAGCTGGTTGATGGGTAAAACCCTCACCACCGTGTTTAAAAACTTGGTCGAAGGTGCGCTCTTGGTGGCATTGGTGCTGTACTTGTTCCTGTCCAATATGCGGGCATCACTCGCGGTGGTGGTGGTCATTCCACTTTCTCTTTTGGCCACCTTCATGGGTCTCAAAATCATGGGCGTGCCCGCCAATTTGCTGAGTTTGGGCGCAATGGACTTTGGCATCATCGTCGACGGTGCGGTGATCGTGGTGGAAAACATCATGCACCGCCTTGCCGAGCGTGGCGAGGGCATGAACGAGAAAGAGCGTCGCACCCTCATCACTGAAGCCACCAACGAAGTAGGCCGCCCGACTTTGTTCTCCATGCTCATCATCATTGCGGCACACATCCCCATCTTTGCGTTGCAACGCCACGAGGGCCGCATCTTTCAGCCTATGGCTTTGTCAGTCACCACGGCACTGGTGGGCTCGCTCATCTTTTCGCTCACACTGGTTCCGTTGCTGGCTTACTGGATGCTTCGCAAAGGCATTCCTCACGGTGACAATGCGGTGGTGGCATGGGCCAAACGCGTGTATGAACCTGTGCTCACTTGGGCGATTGCACAACCTCGCAAAGTGGTGACGATGGCACTGTCGGGGTTCATGGTCTCGATGTTGGTGGCGTCGCAACTCGGTTCAGAGTTTTTGCCTGAACTCAACGAAGGCACGATTTGGGTCAACGTGCGTTTGCCTGCCAGCATCTCCAACGACGAAGCAGCCAAAACTCTGCACGGTGTACGCAAAGCCTTAATGACCGTCCCTGAAGTTCGCACCACGGTCTCTAAGGCCGGACAACCCGAGGATGGCACAGACCCCAAAACCATCAGCATGGCCGAGGTGTTTGTCGATGTGAAGCCTCCTGAACAATGGCGCAAAGGACTCACCCGCGAACAACTGATCGAAGACATGGACCGCGCAGTCTCGGCCTTGCCCGGTATGCAACCCACGTTCTCACAACCCATTCGGGACAACGTGCTGGAATCAATTTCACAAATTGACGGCCAAATTGTGATCAAGATTTCAGGCGACGACCTTGATGTGCTGCGTCACACCACAGAGGCCGTCGAAAAAGAAGTACGCCATGTACGCGGCGTCTACCGCGCCGAGATTGACCGCCAAGGTGAACTGCCACAACTCTTGATCGACATCGACCGTGAACGCGCTGCACGACTCGGTCTCAATGTGGGTGACATTCAAGATGTGATCGAAACCGCACTCGCTGGCAAAGCCACAACCTATCTGTGGGAAGGCGAACGTCGCTTCTCGGTATCGGTGCGTTTGTCAGAAAATCGACGTGCCATGGTGAACCTCGACAGCATCTTGGTCCCCATGCCCAACGGCGGCACGACGCCACTGAGCAACGTGGCCGCCCTTCGCGAAGGCAGTGGCGCGATGAACATCGCACGCGAAGCGGGCCGCCGCACCATGGCCATTGGCATCTTCATCAAAGGTCGCGACATGGGCTCGATCGTGGCCGACATGAAGGCGGCTGTGGCCAAAAAAGTAGAAATTCCTCGCAACTATGCGCTCACCTGGTCCGGTGAATTTGAAAACCAAGAACGCGCCATGCAACGCTTGGCCGTGGTTGTCCCCATCTCACTGCTGTTAATTTTTGTGTTGCTGTTTGACGCTTTCAGCTCATTCAAGACTGCAGGCTTGATCCTCATCAACGTGCCGCTGGCGTTGATTGGTGGTTTTGTGGCGCTGTGGATTTTCGGCATTCCCCTGTCGGTGTCTGCGGCCATTGGCTTTATCGCGCTGTCGGGCCAAGCCGTGCTCAACGGGGTGGTGATGCTGTCGGTGTTCCAACAGTTGCGCAACGCGGGCTACACCGTGATTGACGCGGTCAAAGAAGGCGCCCTGCAACGCTTGCGCACCGTGTTGATGACGGCCATGTTGGCAGCCTTGGGCTTGCTGCCCATGGCCTTGAGCCACGACATTGGGTCTGAGACGCAACGCCCACTCGCCATCGTGGTGATTGGTGGTTTGGTCACCGCCACCTTGCTGACGCTGGTGGTATTGCCTGCGCTGTATGTGGCTTGGTTCTCCACGCCACACAAAGAAAAAGCTGCTTAATCCGCCGTGATCTTGGCGTTGGCCACCACAGGTCTCCAACGTTTGATTTCACGTTGGATGAGTTGCCCAAATGCTTCGGGTGATGCGGGCGTGGCCGATGCCCCTTCCGTTTTGAGGCGGGCCACCAAATCTGGGGCTGAGAGATTGGCGTTGATGACTTGGTTGAGTTTTTGCACCACGGCAGCCGACGTGCCTGCCGGTGCCACCAAGCCGTACCACTGGTCGGCCTCAAAGCCCTCTAAGCCTTTCACGCCTGACTCAGCCAACGTCGGGACATCCGGCAGCAAATCCAAACGCTTTGAACTAGAGACAGCCATGGCACGCAACTTCCCGGCCTTGACCATCGGCACCAAAGCCGGTGCGCCCGTGAACACCATTTGAATTTGCCCCGCCACCGCATCGCTCACAGAGGGTGCCGTGCCTCGGTAAGGCACATGCACCACAAAGGTTTGTGTCGCCAGCTTGAAATACTCCATCGCCAAATGCGCTGCGCTGCCGTTGCCACCCGAGCCGTAGTTGACCTTGCCCGGATTGGCTTTGAGGTACTTCACCAACTCAGCCACGTTGTTGACAGGCAGGGAAGGATGAACTGCCAAGACGTTCGGCACCTTGGCCACCCACGCCACAGGCGCAAATGATTTCACAGGGTCGTACGGCAAATTGGGATACACCGCCGGCGCCACGGCCAGTGTGCCCACATG
>JBEEJP010000066.1:0-9183 GCA_041169125.1 Pseudomonadota bacterium | reverse complement strand
CATGTTGCGAATGGCCGTGGCGTTTTGCACAGACAACACACGCGCACCGCTGGCCACCGCTTGGTTGGTTTTGACCAAACTCATGGGCACCATTTCGCCGTCGTGCGCAAACACGGTATAGGCCTGCGCCAACTGAAACAAACTGGCCGACAAACCATAGCCGTAGCTCATGGTGGCTTGCTCAATGGGGCGCCATGTTTTGTAAGCGCGCACTTTGCCCGCCACAGCGCCTGGGAAAGGCACTTGGGGCTTTTGCCCCAAGCCCACTTGCGTGAACATTTCCCACATGTCGTGGGGTTGCATTTGCATGGCAATCTTGACCGTGCCCACGTTGCTGGATTTTTGAATCACCTCATTCACACTCAACACACCATGTGGGTGTGCATCGGTGATGGTGGCGGTGCCCATTTGCAATTTGCCGGGCGCGGTTTGGATCAAGGTCTCGGGCTTGACGATGCCCTTCTCCAAAGCCAAACCCACCACGAGGGGTTTCATGGTGGAGCCTGGTTCAAACGTGTCGGTGAGTGCGCGGTTGCGTAGCTGCGCACCACTCAAGTTGCCGCGCTTGCCCGGTGAGTAGCTGGGGTAGTTGACCAAGGCAAGCACTTCGCCCGTCTTGACATCCAGCACCACCACACTGCCGGCCACCGCCTTGTTGCTGACCACTGATTCTTTGATTTTTTCGTAAGCAAAGTACTGCACTTTGCTGTCAATGCTCAGCTGCAAGTCTTCGCCATCCACGGGGGGCAGCATCTCGCCAATGTCTTCCACCACGCGACCCAAACGGTCTTTGATGACGCGACGCGAACCTGCTTTGCCACCCAAGGCTTTGTTGAAGGTCAGCTCCACCCCTTCTTGGCCCAAGTTCTCCACATTGGTGAAGCCCACCACGTGCGCCACCGACTCGCCCTCGGGGTAAATGCGTTTGTACTCTTTGCGGTCGTAGACGCCTTTGATCTTGAGCGCGGCAATGTCTTTGGCCACCGACTCATCGACTTGACGCTTGAGCCAGACAAAGGTCTTGTCTTCGTCTTGTAGCTTCTTGTCCAAATCAGCCGAGCTCATGCCCAGCAACTTGGCCAAGGCTTTGAGCTTCGCGGGGTCGCGCTCGATATCTTCTGGATTGGCCCAAATGCTGGGCACTGGCACGCTGGAGGCCAAGATGTTGCCGTGGCGATCCAAGATGCGACCACGATTGGCTGGCAAATCCAACGTCCGCACAAAACGCACCGCGCCTTGGCGCTTGAAAAACGCGTTGTCAATCACCTGCACATACGCCGCGCGTGCCACCAACCCTAAGAAACCCGCCGCAATGACGGCCACGATGAACTGGCTGCGCCAGATGGGCGTCTTACTCGCCAACAAAGGGCTGGAGGTGTATTGCACGCTGCGGTTGCTCATGGGCGAACCTCCGCAGATGCCGCAGCAGCCGCACCCGGTACGGTGGCGTATTGCGTGATGGCAGGGGTGATGGTGCGCATGTGCAATTGCTCACGCGCCAATTTCTCAACACGCAACGGTGTGGCTTGCGCACGGCGCTCCACATCCAAGCGATCGTTTTCTGTTTCTAGATTGCGCGCCAAGCTGGTGGCACGGTCAATCTCTGTGGTGAGTGAACGCGATTCATATTGCGTGCGCACCAAATACAGGGCGCTCGCCATCACGGCAATCATCAGCAAGAAGCTCAAGCGACTCATGCGCCCGCTCCTAAACGTTCGGCCACGCGCATGATGGCGCTGCGCGAGCGGGGGTTGCCCTCCACCTCGGCAGCACTGGGTTTGATGCGGTCAATCGATTTGAAGTCCATCACCTTGGGCGCCGCAAATGGCGCACGGCGGTCATACACCTCACGCGAATGTTGCGTGATGAATTGCTTGACGATGCGGTCTTCCAACGAATGGAAACTGATCACAGCCAATCGACCTCCGGGGCGCAGCACTTGCAACGAAGCGCTCAGCGCTTGTTGCAACTCCTCAAGCTCGGCATTGATGAAAATCCGAAAAGCCTGAAATGTGCGCGTTGCAGGGTCCTTGCCCGGCTCGCGGGTTTTGACCGTGTCAGCCACGAGCTGGGCCAATTCAGCGGTGGATGTAGGCACGCCCCGTTCTTGTCGGCGAGCATCAATCGCCTTTGCAATCTGTAGAGCAAACCGTTCTTCGCCATATTCACGTATCACCTCCGCGATGTGTTGGACTTCTGCCTCGGCCAGCCACTCGGACACGCTCTGGCCACGCGTGGTGTCCATGCGCATGTCCAGAGGACCGTCGTTTCTGAATGAAAAACCGCGTGCTGGGTTGTCGATTTGGGGCGAACTCACCCCCAAATCCATCAGCACACCGTCGATGGAGCCCGCCTCCAATTCGCCCAAGTGCGTGAAGCCTTGGTGGCGAATTGAAAAACGCGGGTCTTGAAGGGTGTTCGCCTCGGCAATCGCATCGAGGTCTTTGTCGAAGGCGATCAAACGCCCTTGTGGCGAGAGCTTGGACAAGATGAGACGGGAATGCCCACCTCGACCAAAGGTCGCGTCTACATAAGTACCGTCCGGCTTGATGTCGAGTGCATCGACAGCTTCGCTGAGTAGGACGGTGGTGTGCTGCCATGGCGTGTCCACCGTCATCCTTTAAAAAGAGAATTCCTTGAACACATCGGGCATCTCGCCCTGCATGGCTTGGGTTTCTTGCGCCTCGTAAGTCGCTTTGTCCCAAAGTTCAAAGTGGTTGCCCATACCCAAGAGCATGGTGTCTTTGCTGATGCCTGCGGCCGTGCGCAACTCGGGCGAGATGAGGACACGGCCTGTGCCGTCCATCTCCACATCCATCGCGTTGCCCAAGAAGATACGTTTCCACCATTGCGCACTCATGGGCAATGAGGCAATGCGCTCGCGGAACTTCTCCCACTCGGTGCGAGGAAAGACCATCAAACAGCCGTGCGGGTGACGTGTGATCGTGAGCTGCCCAGCCGCCGTCGCGCTCAAGACGTCACGGTGCCGCGTTGGCACCGACAAACGACCTTTGGCGTCGAGACTCAGCGATGAAGCGCCCTGAAACACGTTGGCAGCCCTTTTTTCACAAGCAAACAAAACAAACAACCCGCAGCGAAAGCACCAAAGGCACTTTTCACCACTTAATTGCACTTATTTGCACTGTATCAGGAAAACAGCTTCAGAACACTCGAATTGGGAATTTTTTCAATGAAATCAATGACTTACAGCGATTTTAACATCCGACACGAAGGATAAAAATCGTTATAAATGAAGCACTTAGAAAAGGCTCTAAATGTGTCTTATTAAGAAAAATAAGGCTAAAAAAAAGCAGGCACCAGGCCTGCTTTTTTGTGATTTTGGCGTTTCGGCCATCAATCGCCAAACATGCGTTGCTTGATTTCGCGACGTTCTTGTGCTTCGAGCGACAAACTGGCGGTGGGTCGAGCCAGCAAACGGCCCACCCCAATGGCTTCACCGGTTTCATCGCAGTAACCGTAGTCACCGGCATCAATGCGCTGAATGGATTGCTCGATTTTCTTGAGCAACTTGCGCTCGCGGTCACGGGTGCGCAGTTCCAACGCGTGCTCTTCTTCAATCGTGGCGCGGTCCGCAGGATCAGGCACCACCACGGTGTCTTCACGCAGATGCTCGGTGGTCTCGCTGGCGTTGCTGAGCACTTCGTTTTTCAATTGCAAAAGCTTGAGTCGGAAGAATGCCATTTGAATGTCATTCATGTACTCGCTGTCGGGCATGGCGATGATTTCTGCATCGCTGAGTTGGTCGGCCTTCTTGGTTTTCCAGTTATTGGCGAGCTTGGCGTCTTTTTTAGGTATCACGGGAACAATGGTTGGAGCAGAGGGTGCCGTCATCGGCATAAAGCTGTTCTTGGCTGCGTTGGACGCAACCACTTGAGCTGGCGGGGGTGGAACCAAAGCCGCCATCTTGGCCGCTCTGGAGTTTTTCTTGTGCACCACAGGGGTGTAGCCAGGAATGATGGGGGTCACATGCACCACAGGTACAGGTGCGGCCACCGCTTTGACTTTGGGTTCTTTGGCAGGCTTTGCCGCTTTGACCACCGGCGCTTTCGCCACTTGGGCTTTGGCGGCTGGGGCTTTCTTAGCGGGGGGTGCTTTCATTGCGGGTTTGGCGGTTGCCTTGGGGGCCGCTTTCGGCGAAGCCTTCGCCACGGATTTAGCCGCTGCTTTGACAGGTGCTTTGGCCTTGACGGGGGCCTTGGCTGGGGCTTTGACTGCTTTTGCAGGCGCCTTCACCGCTTTGGCTGGTGCCTTCACGACTTTGGCAGGGGCTTTCTTGGCCACTGCTTTTTTAGCAGGTGCTGCCGGCTTCTTAGCGACCACCTTTTTAGGTGCTGCCTTAGGCGCAGCCACCTTCTTGGTGGGTGCTTTTTTGGCGATCACTTTTTTCGCTGCCGCTTTCACGGGGGCGGCCTTCTTAGCCACAGGCTTGGCGGCCGATTTGGCAGATTTTGCGGGGGTCTTCACCGCCACAGGTTTTTTAACAACCTTCTTCGCAACCGCTTTGGGCGTTGCAGCTGTTTTGGTCGATTTTTTAGCGACAACAGGCTTTTTAGAAGCGGCTTTTTTAGATTTTGCGTTCACGGTGGGTCTCCTCGCGGCCTCAGCCAATACGGGTGCATTGGCAGGGTCTGGCGCGCGGGATTGTAGCCACAATCCCCAAGGGTTTAATAAATTATTTAAAACTGACAAAGCTCATCAAACCAGCGATTGCTCAAGGCCCTGAATCAAGATGTCTTTGGGCAAATCAATGCCAATGAACACCATCTTGCTCATGCGCTCTTCACCGGGTGCCCAATCGGGGCCTAAATCGCTGCCCATCAACTGGTGCACGCCTTGGAAGATGACTTTCTTTTCGGTGCCCTTCATGTTGAGCACGCCTTTGTAACGCAGCATCTTGGGGCCATAGATGTTGACGATGGCGCCGAGGAAGTCTTCCAACTTGGCGGGGTCGAACTGGCGTGTGGACTTGTAGACAAAGCTCTTCACGTCATCATCGTGGTGGTGATGGTGGCCATGGTTGCAGTGTTCGTCGTGCACATGGTCATGGTCGCAGTGGGCATGATCATGGTCGTGGCCATGAGAATGGCCATGCTTGTGCGAGGGATGGTCGCAGTGCTCACCGTGATGGTGGTGGTGGTCATCGGCCAAAAAGTCGGGGTCGATGTCGAGCTTGGCGTTGAGGTTAAAACCGCGCAAATCAAACACTTGGCTCAAGGCCACTTCACCGAAATGCGCCACTTTTTGTGGGGCGCGTGGGTTCATGTGTTTCAAGCGGTGCTGCAAGGCGTCTAGCTCTGCAGGTGACACGAGGTCAGCCTTGCTGATGAAGATCTGATCGGCAAAGCCCACTTGGCGGCGTGCCTCTTGGCGATCATTGAGCTGCTGGGCCGCGTGCTTGGCGTCCACCAAGGTGTGGATGGAGTCGAGCAAAAAGCTCTCGGCAATCTCGTCATCCATGAAGAAGGTTTGCGCCACCGGGCCAGGGTCGGCCAAGCCTGTGGTTTCAATCACCACGCGCTCAAAGTCGAGCAAGCCTTTGCGCTTTTTGGCGGCCAGCAACTGCAAGGTGGTGCGCAAGTCTTCGCGGATGGAGCAGCACACGCAGCCATTGTTCATCTGAATGATTTGCTCGTTGGTGTCGGACACCAAAATTTCGTTGTCGATGTTTTCTTCGCCAAACTCGTTTTCAATGACGGCAATTTTTTGGCCATGCGCTTCGGTCAACACGCGCTTGAGCAGCGTGGTTTTGCCGGAGCCCAAAAAACCGGTCAGGATGGTGGCAGGAATCAACATCGTCAAAGTACTTTCGAAAAAACGGGAATCAACCCGATATTGTGGCCGATGCGGGCTTTTCAAGCAGCGCTGCAGCCTTGATAACCACCAAACCCTTCAGGTACTCGCCCTCTGGAAAGGTCAAGGTCATGGGGTGGTCGGGCGCACCTTGCATGCGCTCACTGATGTACCCATCCACGCCCGCATCCGTCCCTGCCGAGGCCACAATTTTGTGGAACAAGTCGGCACTGATGCCACCCGAGCAGCTGTAGGTGAACAACACGCCACCCGGCTCCAAGAGTTTGAACGCCAAGCGGTTGATGTCTTTGTAAGCCCGCGCTGCGCGATCGGCGTGCGCGGCTGTGGGGGCGAACTTGGGTGGGTCGAGCACGATGGCGTCAAACGTGCGGCCTTCTTGGATGAACTGACGCAACGAGGCATTCACATCGGCGTCCATCATCGTGGTGCGTGCGGGGTCGAAACCATTCAAGGCCACATTGGCCTTGGCCAATTCAATCGCGGGGCCGGATGAATCAATCGACGTGACATGCGCCGCACCGCCTGCCAGTGCGGCCACAGTGAAACCGCCTGTGTAGCAATAGCAGTTGAGCACACGCTGAAACTGCAAACGCTTGGCGTAGTCGGCAAACTTTTGGCGGCTGTCACGCTGATCCAAATAAAAACCCGTTTTATGACCTTGCGCCACGTCAAGGGACAGCTGCCACGCATGCTCACGCAAGACCACGCCGGTGGCGCCCTCGCCACGCAGCCAGCCGGTCACTTCAGGCAACCCTTCGAGCTTGCGCACATTCGCATCCGAGCGTTCATAGAGTTGGCTCAGGCCCGTTTGCGCCAGCAGTTCGTCAGCAATCACACTCTTCCAGCGCTCGGTGCCACACGACAAAAAGGCCGCCACCAAGATGTCCCCGTAACGGTCCACGATGAGTCCGGGCAGTCCATCGGACTCGCCATGAATCAAGCGCACGCCATTGCTTTGAATGTCAAAGCGGCTGCGCGCCGCGATGGCACGCGCGATCGAGGCTTTGAAAAACGCCGAGTCAATGCGTTGTGTTTCATCAAAACTCCACATGCGGGCGCGAATTTTGGAGTTGGGGCTGAACGAGGCCCAGCCCAAGAACTGGCCTTGCGCACTTTCCACGCGCACCGTCTCGCCCGAGTCGCCACCGCCTTTGGCGATGGCACTGTCAAAAATCCAAGGGTGACGACGCAGGGCCGAGCGTTCTTTGCCCGCTCTTAAGGTGATGGTTTTCATTGACGCAATTGTCGTCGTTTATTTTTTGCGCGCTCTCGGATGCGCTGCGTCATACGCCTTGGCCAAGTGCTGAAAATCCAAACGCGTGTACACCTGCGTGGTGGTGATGTTGGCGTGCCCCAGCAGTTCTTGCACGCCGCGTAAATCTTGGCTGGACTGCAAGACATGGCTGGCAAACGAGTGACGCAGCATGTGTGGATGCACGGGCGTGGCCAAGCCCGCTTTCAAGCTGCGCTGACGCAAGCGCTGCCAGATGGCCTGCGCCGTCAAGCGCGTGCCGTTGCGCCCGATGAACATGGCAGTTTGTTCTGCCGTGGCCGGCGTGAGGCCTTGTTCACGCACCGCCAACCAAGCCTGCAGGGCTTGGAGCGCTTTGCTGCCCACAGGCACGCTGCGGCGCTTGCTGCCTTTGCCTAAGACGTGCGCTTCGCCGCCGTTTAAATCTATCCAGCCTTTGGCGTTGGCACTGGCCTGCACATCTAAGCCCACCACTTCGCCCACACGCAGACCGCAGCCATAGAGCAACTCCACCAACGCGGCATCGCGGCATTCCAGCCATGGGTCTGCCACGTCTGGGGTGGCGTGGTACTCGGCCAGTTGCACGGCATCGTCCACGCTCAACGCCTTGGGCAAGGGCTTGGGAGCCTTGGGGGCACGCACATCTTGTACGGGGTTGCTGCTGATCAGGCCTTCACGGCCTAGCCACACATAAAACCCGCGCCAGCCCGAGAGGATGAGGGCAATGCCGCGCCCGCTACGCCCCCCACTGTGCATTTGCGCCACCCAACGACGGATGTGCATGGTTTGCACGGCCTCCAAGGTGACGTTGGCTTGGGCCGCAAAGTCACTGAGCTTTTCCAGGTCGAGTGCGTAGAGCGTGAGCGTGCGCTCGGCCAAGCGTTTTTCAAAACGAACGTGGTCGAGGTAGCGGGCAACCAAGCTCATGTGCGTTGGCTGTGGTTTGCTTTAACGCAGATGCGACAGCGCTGCACTGGCCAAATCACCCATGCGCTCGATGATGGTGGTGCCCATGCCTTCGTAATAGCGCTGCGGATCAGGCGAAGCCAACACCAACAAGCCAATCACGGGTTGTGCAGCTGCAGTTTGCGGTGTGTCTTCGGGGCGAGTCTCACGCAAAGCAATGAGGGCCACCGACTGCGCGGCCTCTGGCTCGGCCAACCACTGCACGGCATCGAAATGCTGATTCAGACCGACATAAGGTGCAGCCAACGTGGCTGCAAATTCTTTGATGGCGTCTGTCGCCCCTTGTGCAAAAGGTTCGATCTGAAAAGTTTCCGCCACGCCCCACACTTTGATGGCCACCTGGGGGACCATGAAGTCGTGTTGGATGTGGTCCGCGATGGTGTGCGGCAAATCGCGTGCGTTGTTGGTCATGAGCAAGGTTTTCACCCAACGCTGCATGCGTTCAATCAACACCTCGTTTTCGGTGCCGTGGCGCATCATGTCCATCATGCGCAACTCGAGGACACGGATTTTCTCGCGCATCATTTCGGCTTGACGTTCTTGCAAGCTGACCGCGCGGTGGCTGTGTGGGCTGGTCAGCTTCACCGCTGACAACAACTCGGCGTGACGCTCAAAGAAGTCAGGGGTGTTCACCAAAAAATTGGCAATGTCGTCTTCGGTGATGGGGTTCATGGCTGCGTTGTTCATAGTGTGTCCGGTATCGTGATTTCGCCTTGGAAAACGGTGGTGGCTGGGCCAGTCATGCGCACGGGTGTGCTGCCGCCCTGCCATTCGATGGTGAGTGTGCCGCCGTGGGTTTGTACGCTGACGCGTGAATCGAGCAAGCCCCAGCGAATGCCAGTGACCACCGCCGCACAAGCGCCTGTGCCGCAGGCCAGTGTTTCGCCCGCGCCGCGCTCGAACACGCGCAAGCGCACGCTGTTGCGGTTGACCACTTGCATGAAGCCCGCGTTCACGCGCTTGGGGAAGGCCGCATGGTGTTCAATGAAGGGGCCTTGCGCCAGCACAGGAGCGGTGTCGACATCGGCCACCACTTGCACGGCGTGCGGGTTGCCCATCGACACCACGCCAACTTTCACCGCATCGCCGTTAGGCAAAGCCAGCTGCCATGCCAATGCGTCTGAGGCACGGGC
>JBEEJP010000065.1:0-9238 GCA_041169125.1 Pseudomonadota bacterium | reverse complement strand
AGCAAGAAATCGAGCTTGAAATGAAGCGCAAACGCGCTGAATTGCAAGCCGACTTTGAAGAAACCCGCGTGCGCTTTGAGCACGAAGTGCTGGAGCAACAACGCCGTTTCAAAACGGGGCTGCTGTCATACGTGTTCTCAGCCAAGCTGTCTACAGCGCTGACCGCTCCCATTATTTATGCTGTGTTCTTCCCAATGGTCGTGCTGGATATGGCCGTGACGCTGTACCAAACCATTTGCTTTCCTGTGTACGGCATCGCACGTGTGAAACGCTCAGACTATTTCGTGTTTGACCGCTCTCACTTGGCCTATTTGAATTTGCTTGAAAAATTCAATTGCGCCTATTGCTCTTACGGCAACGGCCTGATGGCGTATGCCCGCGAAGTGGTAGCACGCACCGAGCAGTACTGGTGCCCCATCAAGCACGCCCGCAAAATCATGGCCGCACACCCTTACTACACCGGCTTTGTGGACTTCAGCGATGCCCAAGGCTACAAACGCGAACTTGAAGAACTGCGTACCGAGTTGGCCAAGCTCGACCAGACACATCCATGAACCCACACATGCCCCACAACGACACCGACAAGCGATTGATGGACCTTGAAATCAAGGCCAGTTTCACCGAAGACTTGGTGGAGCAACTCAACCAAACAATTTTTCAGCAACAACAACAAATTGATGCGCTCATCCGAGAGGTGAGCCAACTGCGCCAGCAAGCACCCGATGGCGGCACTGGCGGTTTTCGCAGCCTGCGCGATGAGTTGCCACCGCATTACTGAACACACAGGAGACACACATGAGCAAAACCGTGGATTACTACTTGGCCCCTCAAAGCCCGTGGACTTACCTAGGTCACCAGCGTTTTGTGAACATCGCCAAAGCAGCAGGTGCCACCGTGCGTGTGCTGCCAATGGATTTGGGCAAGGTGTTTCCCATTTCAGGCGGGCTGCCCTTGGGTAAACGTGCGCCACAGCGCCAAGCGTATCGGCTGGTGGAATTGGCGCGTTTTGGCAAAGCGCTCAATTTACCCATCCACCTGCACCCAAAGTTTTTCCCTGTCTCGGGGGACCCTGCTGCCAAGCTCATCATTGCGGTGGACATGCACCACGGCACCGATGCTGCGTTGCGCATCACAGGCGCGGTGTTGTCAGCCGTGTGGCATGAAGAGCGCGACATTGCCGATGCTGGCACCTTGGCCGCTTTGCTCAAGGAGCAGCAATTGGATAGCGCTTGCTTGGCACTGTCTGACACACCCGAGGTGCAAGCACGCTACGACGCCTACACCCAAAGCGCCATTGACACGCAAGTGTTTGGCGCACCGAGCTATGTGGTTGACGGGGAACTTTTTTGGGGCCAAGACCGCTTGGACTTTGTCGCCCAAGCCATCCGTGGCTAATTAGCGAGTCACGCGCGGCTTAGGCGTGCGCTTTTTCGCATCAAAGCCACCCCCAAACGACTTGCCACCGACGGAACGGCCTGGCTTGTCAAACGGGGTACGACCTGCTTCAAATGGCGCGCGTGGGCCGCGTGAGGGCGCACGGTCTTCAAAGCTGCGTGGGGCGCGATCATCAAAGCTACGTGGTGCACCAAAGTTGCCGCGAGGTGCGCCACGGCCTTCGCCAAAGTGGCCGCGTGACTCTTGAGCACGTGACTCATGGCGACGTGGCTCAAAGTTGCCACCACCACGGCGGTCTTCAAAACGAGGCGCATCTTGACGGCCTTCAAAGCGGTTGTCCGCGCGACCCTCAAAACGGTTACCCGATGGACGACGGTCATCAAAGCGAGGCTCGAAACGACCGTAGCCATGGCCTTCTGAGCGCTCAGAACGCCCCCCAAACTTATTGCCACCAAAGCCACGACCGCCGCCGAACTTACCACCACCTTTGCGGTCGTAGTCACGGCCACCGCCACGTTGTTCGAGGCGCTGAGTAGGCTCTAAACCTGGAATTACTTCAGCGGTGAATTGCTGACGTGTGTAGGCTTCGATGTCGTAAATTTTGCGCTTGTCGCGGAACTCAGCCAAGGTGATAGCCAAGCCATCACGCCCCGCACGACCGGTACGACCGATGCGGTGGGTGTAGTCCTCTGACTTCATGGGCAAGCCGAAGTTGAAAACGTGTGTGATGGTGGGCACGTCAATGCCACGCGCGGCCACGTCGGTGGCCACCAAGAACTGAACTTGACCATTGCGCAAAGCCATCAAACGGCGGTTGCGCAAACCTTGACTCAAGGCGCCGTGCAAAGCGACTGCGGAGAAGCCTTCTTGTTGCAAGTCGTTGGCCAAGCCATCGCACTCAATTTGAGTACTGGCAAACACCACCGCTTGATTGATGGTCGTGTCACGCAAGAGGTGGTCCAACAAACGGCGCTTGTGTTGGGCGTTGTCTGCCCAGTGCAGCACTTGGCGAATGTTGTTGTGTTTTTCTTGTGGCGAGTCGATTTGCACGCGTTGTGGCTCACGCATCACACGTGCAGCCAACTGCTGAATGCGAGGTGCAAACGTGGCACTGAACATCATGGTTTGCTTGCGGTCGATGGTGAGTTGGTTGATTTCAGCCAAGTCATCGGCAAAGCCCAAGTCGAGCATGCGGTCGGCTTCGTCCACCACCAAGAATTGCACTTTCTCCAACTTGATTTGCATGGAGCGTTGCAAGTCGAGCAAGCGGCCAGGTGTCGCCACTACGAGGTTGGCGTTTTGCAGCTTGGCAATTTGCAACTGGTAAGGCATGCCGCCGACCACGTTGGCCACGCGCAAACCACGGCAGTGCTTGACCAAGTCGATGGCGTCGTGCGCCACTTGCTGGGCCAACTCACGTGTGGGGCACACAATCAAAGCGCCGGGTGTGGGGGCTTTGAAGTTGCGCACATTGGTGGGGTCTTTGCGCTTGGCGCGCTTAGGAGGCTCTTCGCCTTTGGCTGCAGCGTCAGCTACCAGCTTGTTCCAAGCCGCTTTGTCAGCGGCTTCGGCTTCAGCCTGTTGCTGAATCAAGGTGTGCAACACTGGCAACAAGAAAGCCGCTGTTTTGCCGCTACCAGTTTGGCTAGACACCATCAAGTCGATGAAGCCTTGGGTACCTTCATTGGGTAAGGCCAAAGGAATGGTCTTTTGTTGAACCGTGGTGGGCTGGGTGTAGCCGAGGTCAGCCACGGCTTGCACCAGTTCAGGGGCCAAGCCCAATTCAACAAAACCGTTGGTCTGTGTCGCCTCTTGCTCAGGCATAGAAATAGTTTCGGCAGGCGCAAATTCGCCTGTCACGTTCAAAGTGTCAGTCATGATTTTTTCTCTCGCACGTGAGCGCCGCAAGTTGTGCGGCTGCTCCGTTCATGGTTAAAAAACATCAACCATCAAACGGAACCTGCTCTGACCCGCAACGGGGTTTGTTCAGTGCTTGGGGCTCATTTCGCGAGCCCGGTGGATGAAGGGAGATGTACAAATACGCTACGTCTTTGTAGCGAAGCATTTGATTATGGCACAGATTCGGGTTTTTACCTAATCACAGTTTCAAAAAATGTTCCCGGTAGTGAATCATCTCGTCGATGGACTCGTGCACATCGGCCAGCGCTGTGTGTTTTTGCGCTTTCTTAAAGGCATTCAACACCTCAGGCTTCCAGCGGCGTGAGAGCTCTTTGAGCGTGCTCACATCCAAGTTGCGGTAGTGAAACCACGCTTCGAGCTTGGGCATGTATTTGTTCAAAAAGCGGCGATCTTGGCCAATGGTGTTGCCACACATGGGCGACACACCTTTGCTCACATACTGCTTCATGAAAGCGATGAGTTGCTGCTCTGCCTCTGCCTCTGTGACGGTGGAGGCTTTGACTTTGTCAATCAAACCGCTCTTGCCGTGGGTGCCTTTGTTCCATGCGTCCATCTTGCCCAGCAACTCGTCGCTTTGGTGAATCACAAACACCGGGCCTTCGATGCGCACCGACAAGTCTGGATTGGTCACAATGACCGCAATCTCAAGCAAACGCTCGCGCTCTGGGTCGAGGCCCGACATTTCGCAATCGAGCCACACCAAGTTCAAGTCAGACTTGGTGAGTTTGGGGGTGACAGAGGGCACGGGAGTGGTAACAACTTCAGACATCCTCCGATTGTCGCCCATCTCATCTAAACTCTTGCACCATGATCAATCCCTCTCTCGCGATGACGTTGACACTGGCCGCTGTGTTGGTGGCCAACCTGCTTACCAAACTGTGTCTCAGCGGCCGTCAAGTGCGTCACGTGGCGCAACACCGCGCGCAAGTGCCACAAGCTTTCGCACACACCATCAGCTTAGACGCCCACCAAAAAGCGGCCGACTACACCCTCGCCAAAGCACGTGTGGGGGTGATGGACTTGGGACTCGATGCCATCACTCTGATGGCTTGGACGCTGCTCGGGGGTCTAGACCTACTGAACCAAGTGACCCTCGATTGGCTGGGTGAAGGCATGAGCCAGCAAATTGCGCTGGTGGTGAGCTTTAGCTTGATTGGCGGATTGGCAGGCCTGCCCTTGTCGCTGTACCAAACCTTTGGCATTGAACAACGCTTTGGCTTTAACAACACGACGCCGAAGTTGTGGGTGAGTGACCTGATCAAAGGCTTGTTGGTGGGCATGGTGTTGGGTTTGCCCATTCTTTGGTTGGTGCTGTGGCTCATGCAAGCAGGTGGCACGCTGTGGTGGTTCTACACCTGGGCAGCGTTGGTGGTGTACCAGCTGTTTGTGATGTGGATTGCGCCCAACGTCATCATGCCCTTGTTCAACAAATTCACGCCGCTAGAAGACGCCACACTGCAAGAGCGCGTCACCGCATTGATGACTCGCTCTGGCTTTACGGCCAAAGGTTTTTTTGTGATGGATGGCAGCCGACGCTCAGCCCACTCCAATGCTTTTTTCACGGGCTTTGGTGCGGCCAAGCGCGTGGTGTTTTTTGATACCTTGTTGGCCAAGCTCAATGGCGATGAAATGGAAGCTGTGTTGGCGCACGAGCTCGGCCACTTCAAACACCGCCACATTTTGAAAATGATGGCCACCAGCTTTGCCACCAGTTTGGCGGGGCTTGCTTTGCTGGGTTGGTTGTCACAACAAGTCTGGTTTTACACAGGCCTTGGCGTGATGCCTAACCTGAGCGGGAACAACAGCGCCTTGGCTTTGTTGTTGTTCATGTTGGTCTTGCCTTTGTTCACTTTCTTTGTCTCCCCTTTGTCGGCGCGACGCTCTCGCCAATTTGAATTTGAAGCCGATGCCTACGCCGTGACCCACAGTGACGCAAAAGCCTTGGCCAATGCCTTGCTCAAGCTCTACCAAGACAACGCATCCACCCTCACACCCGACCCTTGGTACGTGGCGTTTTACTACTCGCACCCACCTGCATCGCAGCGTTTGGCGCGCATGGCCGCATGAAGCAAAGCGGCTTGGTGGTGGCCAGCCACGGGCGACACTGCGTGGTGGAAACACCCGATGGTGAGCGCCGCATTTGCCACCCACGTGGCAAGAAAAGCCAAGTGGTGGTGGGCGACCGTGTGCAGTGGTTGGCCAGCTCTGACGAAGGCACCATCGAAAAAGTAGAGCCGCGCCAAAACTTGTTTTACCGACAAGACGAGATTCGCACCAAATCGTTTGCCGCCAACTTAGACCAAGTGCTCATTTTGTTAGCCGCAGAGCCCGAGTTCTCGGAGATGCAACTCACACGCGCCCTCATTGCTGCCGAAGCTGAACACATCACCCCCCTCATTGTGCTCAACAAAAGTGATTTGACTGAACTGCACGCACGCGCCTTCGCGCGTCTTGAGCCTTATGTGAAGATGGGCTACACCGTGCTGCAAGGGGCTTTTAAATCAGGTGACTTGGGTGACCTGCCCGAGCGTTTGAAACACAAAACCACGCTGGTGCTTGGCCCTTCAGGCACAGGCAAAAGCACGCTCATCAATGCCCTCGTGCCCCATGCCAATGTGGCCACAGCTGAGATTTCGCAGGCGCTCAATTCAGGCAAACACACCACCACATCCACCACCTGGCACTGGGTCGATGCCGAGCGACAAACAGGGCTGATTGACTCACCGGGCTTTCAAGAGTTTGGTGTGCATCACATCGACGCCATGCAGCTCGCGGCCTACATGCCCGACTTCAAGCCGCATGTGGCGAACTGCAAGTTTTACAACTGCACACATTTGCACGAGCCATCGTGCGGTGTACAAGACGCGGTAGAGGCTGGGGCCATCAGCCCCTCACGCTACAAGCTGTACGGCATGTTGTTTGCCGAGCTGACACAGCCCGTGAATTACTAACCCCCGTCAGGAGCGGGAGCCCCCAAGCTTTAGCCTAATAAGCGAGCCAAGGTGAGCAAGGCCAGCAACACCATCCACAACACCACACTGCGCCAAATCAGGCCCACCACGCTGGGCAAATGGGCCATCTCTGGTGCGCGCCCCGGTGTGCTTTCACTGTCTTGGTGAATGTCTTCCTCGGTCGCATGCAACGCCTCTCCACCCAAGCGCACATTCAAGGCGCCGGCGGTTGCGGCCAACACCACGCCATCGTTGTCATCTGGGAACCGTTGGGCATGGGTACGCCAGCAATCAATGGCCTCTTCAAAATTACCCATCACGGCAAAGGCCACGGCGGTCAGGCGAGAGGGCAGCCAGTCGATGCGTCGCCACGCTTGGCGTGCCGCATCTTGCAAGGTGTCGCTCACCCAACCTTTGGTGGCTTTGGGCTTGGCTTGCCAAGCGCGTGACACCATGTGGCTCATCCGGTATATCACCGCACCTGCCGGACCAAAACCTAAAGCGGCCAACACAGAGAACCAAGTGAGCACGCCAAACACATGGTGGTGTGCAGACAGCACGGAGTGCTCGATCACATGGCGCAAAAACTCGCTGCGGGGCAAGGTGCTGACCTCCACATGCTGCCATTGCGCAAACAACTCACGCGCCAAGCGTTCATCACCCACATCCAAGGCATCGCGAATGTCCGTGAAGTGGTGGCTGAACTGACGAAAGCCCAAGGTGACATACAAAACAGCCACACTCCAAATCATGGCAACAGGCCACCCAAAAATGCCAATCAAGACCCAGTGCACCACGGTGGCAATCACCGCTGGCAAGCCCACAGCCAACAGCCATGTGGTCCAAGCCAAACGGGGGTGTCCAGCATCCAAAGTTTGGCTGATCCAAGTGACCCATGCGCGAATGGTGCCGTGCACCCAATTGCCACGCGCCAAGGGGCGGGCTTGTTCAATCAACAACGCAAGGAGCAGGGATAGAAAACTCATGTCTGAATGATAGCGGTCAGATCTTTCAATTTGGCTGACTTAGGCGGACAAGAACCGGTAAAAATTGCGCAGCATGCCAGCGGTTGCGCCCCATACAAAACGCAACTGATCGCCATCGGGGTAAGGCATCGACAGCCATTCACGTGTCACCCCCTCAAACTCATAACGGTGCCAACGGTGGTGCGCAGGGTTCATCAAAAAAGCCAATGGCACCTCAAACGCATCGGCCACCTCGTGGGTGTTGAGTTGCAGGCGCATCGCTGGAGAAATCAACGCCACCACGGGCGTGACGTAAAAAGCAGAACCGGTCACGTACTCGGGCAAGGTGCCCAACACTTGGACGTGGTGGGCCTCTAAGCCCACCTCTTCATGCGCCTCTCTCAGTGCTGTGGCAGCAGCATCGGCATCCGTCTCATCGCACTTGCCACCTGCAAACGCAATTTGCCCTGCATGGGTGGACATGTGTGAGGGACGCTGGGTGAGCAAGACCGTGGGCTCATCACGCATCACCACACCCAATAGCACCGCAGCATGCGCAGGTGCGCGGTCCATGAATTTGCGCTCACGCACCAGCTCAGGTTGCCACTGCGGCGGATGGGCAAAGCGGGCCTGCAAAGACGCCGGCGTGAGGCGCTGCGCCGGTACGGCATCTAAGTGCGTATCCACTTGGAACACTGGCACTTGTTGCGGGTCAAAAGCAGGGAGTTTGGACATAGAAAAAGCCACCGCAAGCTTTACTTGGGGTGGCTTCTAAGCAAGGTGACCCCTGCTTATTGAGCGGCTGCTGCGGCTTTAGAAGCTGCGGCCGACTTGGTGACCAATTTTTCTTTGATACGGGCCGATTTGCCGCTGCGCTCACGCAAGTAGTACAACTTGGCACGACGCACATCGCCGCGACGCTTGACTTCGATGCTCGCGATCAAGGGGCTGTAAGTTTGGAACGTACGCTCCACGCCTTCGCCGCTAGAAATCTTACGAACGGTGAAACCGCTGTTCAGACCACGGTTGCGCTTAGCAATCACCACACCTTCGTAGGCCTGCACACGCTTGCGTGTACCTTCAACCACGTTGACGTTCACAATGACGGTGTCGCCAGGTGCGAATTCAGGGATAGATTTGCCGAGGCGGGCAATTTCTTCTGCCTCGAGTGTTTGAATCAGGTTCATTGTTTTCCTCTAAAGATCTTGATCGCGCTACACAAAAGGCTTCTTGCCACAAAGGCGCGAAGCGGCCGACCAGAGGATCGAAAAGCCCACCATTATAGCGAGTTTTGAGCCTTCAAGACAGCCTCGTCCTGTGGGGTGAGTTTGGAGGCGGCGCGGGCAGCCGCAATCAGCTCTGGGCGCAGACGCGCGGTGAGCAAGAGACGCTGGTCACGGCGCCAGCGCTCGATGTTGAGGTGGTGCCCCGACACCAACTCCGCAGGCACGCCCTGCCCCTGCCACTGCTCGGGTCGGGTGTAGTGCGGGCAATCCAGCAAACCATCCAATGCGGGGTTGAAGCTGTCCAACTGGTGGCTGCCTTCGTCATTGAGCACACCCGGTTGCAAACGGGCCACTGCATCGAGCAAGGTCATGGCAGCGATCTCGCCGCCAGACAACACAAAGTCACCTAGGCTGATTTGGGCATCCACGTAGGTGTCGATGAAGCGCTGGTCTATGCCCTCATAGCGCCCACACAGCAGCACCGCGCCTTGGCTGTCTGACCAACGCTGCACAGCCGCATGCCGCAGGGTTTCGCCAATGGGCGAAAACAGCACAAGCGGTGCCACATCACGGTCTTGACCACGGTCGGCACGAATAGCGGCCAAACAAGCTGTCAACGGCTCAGCCATCATGACCATGCCGGGGCCACCGCCAAACGGGCGGTCATCCACACGTCGGTAATTGCCTTCGGCGTAATCGCGGGGGTTCCACAAACGCACATCGACCAAGCCGGCTTCGTAAGCACGGCGGGTGATGCCAATTTTTAAAAACGGCTCAAACA
>JBEEJP010000064.1:0-9243 GCA_041169125.1 Pseudomonadota bacterium | reverse complement strand
AACTTGCTTTCGTCAAACTGCGACACGGGCACAGTGATGTGCTGCCATTTGCCACGGGTATCGGTGAAACGGAAGTCAACGAATTTAACTTCGTTCTCTTTCACCATTTTCATTACGTCTGCGACGGTCTTGGCCATCAGGTTCTCCTGCTAGGGTAGGTTGGGTTAAAAAGTGTTTCAGGGTTTGAGAATGCAGTTTTTGTGCCAGCACTGGCCTTGATTGACTGTCATCGGCATCTCCGTCAAGTAGGCTATTTTGCCTTGAGATCGGTGCGAATTAGCAGCAAAAACCGATTCCACACATCAAATCCGAAAAAACCAACCGAACCATTTTGGTGCAATTATGCACCGAAATGGTTCCTGATTATTTTCGCACCAATTCAGGGCCGAGCTTGAACCCAAATGGTTGGAGGCCTGCCAACATCGCGGCATAAGCAGGCGCCACTTTGTCGGGCTCACCTTTGACGCCCAACTCGATGTGACGACCATGTTCTGGATGGTCAACGCTGGGCAAGCTGAACACCTTGATGCCCTCAAAGTCGCGTTCTAACGCTTCCATCAACGGGGTGATGGTGGCCTCCATCGAGCCGTAAATGATGATGGACTGCTCCACCCATGCGCCGTGCTGGAACAAATGCGGGTAATGGGTATCGAGCACCCACGCCATCATGGGCCATGCCATGACAGGAAAGCCCGGCACAAAATGGACCGCCCCACCCCCACGACCGTGGCAGGTGAAACCGGCAATCTTGTTGTACGGGTTGGGAATGATTTGTGCGCCCACTGGAAATACGCCCATGTTGAGGCGGTGCACGTTGTCATCACGCTCGGGGGCGTAGGGCACGCCCTGCTCTTTGGCCACGTCTTGCATGCGCTCACGAATCAAGGCCGCGGCTTCGGGGTGCAGGCTTAAGTCAACGCCTAGAGCGCGCGCCGCACATTGGCGGGTATGGTCATCGGGCGTGGCCCCAATGCCACCGCAGGAAAAGACAAGGCTATGGCTTTCAAAGGCGCGGGCCAAGGTGCGTGTGATGCGCTCGGGCGAATCGCCCACGTAATCAGCCCAGTCGAGAGACAGGCCGCGTTCACTCAAGAGCTCGATGAGTTTGGGCATGTGCTTGTCGGCACGTTTGCCCGAGAGAATTTCATCGCCAACGATGATGAGGCCAATCTCTGGCCGAGCTTTAGAGGCTGGGGGGTGTGCTTGGGTCATCTGCCGATGCTACCGCGGGCAACGGAACCGAAGCGCCCATCACCACCGTACCCGACTCTGCCCGCAGGGCTTCCAACGCACCCAAGCTGTAATGCGAGAACCACAGCGAGGTGAAAGCAAAGACCAAGGCATAAATCCAAATGGCCAACGGAATCAGCACCAAAAATGCAGCGGCAAACACCGCGCCCGAGGCCCACACCAAACTGGGCAAAGCCCCCAGATAACCGGTCAGCACACCGATCATTAACAACCAGATGCGGTGCTGGCGACCAATGGCCAGTCGTTCCTCACGGCTGGCGTGCAAGACCAAGGTGTCAAACACCATCACACGGTAGCTGAGCCAACCCCAAATGAGCGGAGGAATGATGAACATCAAAGGCGGCACCGCCCACAGGGGCAAGGTGATGAGCATGGCCACCACGGCAATGACGGTGGAGCCCAGCGTCCAAGCCAAACTGGTGAGAGCCGTGCCGCCATGCTTGAGCGCCAAATGCGCAAAACGCCGTTGCACCACCAAGTCGACCAAGGCGGGGGTCATCATCAAAGACACCGCCAGCAAAGAGATGATCACCAAAATCGGCGTGATGGCAAAAATCACTACCAACGGCACCATGACCGCCTGCAATTCGCCTGCGCCGTTGTCTTGCAACCAATCGAGCATGCCTTGCAGCACTTGCCACGAGGCGAGCATCTCGCGCACCCAATCTTGCGTGGGTGCCCAATAGAAATAGCCCCAGCTCACCGAGAGCACCAGCAACATGGCCAGTGGCAACAGGGAGAGGACCATCACGCGCGGCATCAAGCAATACGCTGCGGCTCGCCAAAAAGAATCCAAAAACAAACGCATGCCAAAAGCATACCGCAGGCAGCTACTTAATGTGTGAAAGTAGCCTTTAAAGCTTGCATGAGGCGTTTCATACCCAATCGCTGCTGCGACCAGAAACCTTCGCCGTAATCAACGCCTTCTTCCACTTGGTCGCGGATGCCCGTGGCTTCAAAGCGTGGCTCAAAGTTGGCCGTGCCAAACAGCACATCCCACCAAGGCAAGAGCACACCAAAGTTGCACCCACCCAACACCTTCTTAGCGCCTTGATGGGTTTCATGCCCCAAACCAATGGCATGGTGCATGCGGTGGAACCGAGGACTCACCCACACACGTTCGCCGAGCGAACCAAAGCTCACACGCAAATTCGCGTGTTGAAAATTTTCAAACAGCTGCGTGATGGCCACCACTGCCACAAACTGCGTGGGCGCAATGCCAATGAGTTGCGCAATACACACCCAAATCACAGCACCGATCAAGTCGTCGAGCAAATGGTTGCGGTTGTCTGTCCACTGCGTCATGTGGCGCTGCGAGTGATGCACCGCATGCAATGCCCACCACCAATGCCACTGGTGCTGCGCGCGGTGCAGCCAATAATTTACAAAATCGAACACCACCAGATAAATCACAAAACTCGCGAGTGGCCCGTCGGTGCCCCCCGGCCAGACCTCTTCAAGATGAAACGTGCCAAAGCCCTGCACGCGCAGCTCTCCCATCCAAGTGTCCAGCACCGGATCCACCCACAAAAACAGCCCCACACGGAACAGGCCCAAGCGGTGAATGAGTGTGTAGATCACATCGGTGCGGACCGCACGCCAATCGCTGAACCCTTCGACGGGCCGCCAACGCTGCAAAGGCCCAATGACCGCGACCATGACCGCAATTTGAATCAAACCAACCAGCAACCAGCCTGTGCCATTGAAAACATCTTCCAAGCGATTGCCCAGCCCCAAGGCAAATGCCAGAGGCTGCATCACGCTTTCATACAACGCAGCTTGGGTGTTGGCAAAGAGATCAATCAGCGTATCCATGTGGCGAATTTTGGATGTTCTTTGAGCGTGGCGAAACAAAACCCTTTGGCTTTGAGGCCTTCAATCAAGGGCTCTAACACCGCCGGTGCCCAAGGGTCTTGGCGCGACCAAATGCCCAAGTGCGCCATCAAGATGTCGCCCGAGCGGATGTTGCGCAACGCCCGTTGCAACAACATGGTGTTGGGAAATTTGTCGCTTGGCAATTCATCGCCCAAGAAACCTGCATCGGCCCAGCCCACATGGGCAAAGCCACACTGTTTGGCCGCCGTCAACAACGAAGGCGATGTCTTACCACCGGGGGCTCGAAACAAGGGCAAAGGCTTCACCCCCGTGAGCTGCTCTAAGCGCGTGTTGGCCAGTTGCAATTGATCACAATAGCGTTGACTGGTCCACACCTCGGTTTGGCCTTTGCTCGGACCTGCCGTGGGACGCATCTGCCAGCTGCCGCGCGGCAAGTCGGAGCGCCAATACACATGGTCATAGGTGTGCGACGCAAAGGCATGGCCTTCTGCCCCACGGGCTTTCCACCACCCCGCCCAGTGGTTGCCTAAAGAGCCATCGCCTTCTTGGGTGGCTTCATTCGCAGCGAAGAAGGTGACCTTGACGTTCTGGCGGTTCAACACCTCGGCGATCAGCGGCGCCACACCCATGTGGCCCGTGTCGAAGGTGAGGTAAAGCGGTTTGCTGCACGGCGCAGCGGCATGAACTGCGATGCTCAGTGAGGCCAAACAACCAAGAACCAAGCAGCGCATCACCATCAATACCGCTTAGCGTGGTCCAAGGTCCAAATGCCGTGAGGCGATTTGCCGACTTTGACTTGGCGCACGAGTTGACCTGTGGCGGTGTCAATCACGCTCATTTTTTTAATCCAGCGTGAAGACACCATCAACAATTTGCCATCCGCAGAAACTTCCATGCAGTCGGGGCCTCCCGGCGCGGGAAATTGCATGACAGACTCAAGGCTGAGGTAATCGATTTTGTTGACGGTGTTGGCCACACGGTTACCGACAAACACATGGCGGCCATCGCCAACGGCACGAAACGCGTGTGCACCTTTGCCCGTTGGAATGGTTTTGAACACCGTGGGCTGAGCGCCTGAGACATCAAACACCTGCACATGGTTGTCACCCGTGAGCCCCACCAAGAGGTATTTGTCGTTGGGGGTACCAAACACGTCCGCCGGCATCTTGCCGGTTTTGACGCGCCACTTCAGCGTTTGCGTGGCCAAGTCCACCGCCACCAATTCATCACTGTCTTGCATGGTGGCGTAGGCCGTGGTGCTTTTGCTGTCAATCCAAATATGGCTGGGCGTTTGGCTCGACGGGATACGCTTGGCCAGCACCAGTTCTTTGCCATCCCAGCGGTAAATGTCAATGTGGTTCAAACGGTTGGCCACCGTGACAAACCATTTCATGTCAGGCGAGAAACGCAACTGATACGGGTCAATCGTGCCACGGACCACGCGTTGCACCTCGGCCGTACGCGGGTCGATGAAGGTCAGCGAGTCGCTGCCTGCATTGGCCACGATGACCGATTTTTCATCGGGTGTGAGGTAAATGTGGTGTGGCTCTTTGCCCGTCGCGATGCGGCGGGTTTCTTGCCACGTGACAGGATCAATGACGCTGACGTTGGCGTCCAAAGAGTTGAGTACAAAAATCGGGTTGGCCGCGTGTGCAGCTGTTGCCACCAAGAGCCATGCGCTGGCCCAAGCCCACATCAAACGTTGAATCAAAAACACAAAAATACCTTGAAAAATCTGCACCCAGTGTAACTAGCAAGGTTTATCTCTTGCACGCAAGAGGCATCCATGACGGCAAATTTCGTTGATGCAGCTCAAACAAGCCGCACCTACATCGCGCGGTTAAGCGTTTGTAGCTAACAGCTTGAGCTCATCTGGACTGAGCCAGCGCCACTGCCCGGGCGCCAAATCGGTGGGCAAGGGCATGGCGCCGATTTGCGAACGGTGCAGGCCCACCACCTTGTTGCCCACCGCAGCCAACATGCGTTTGACTTGGTGGTACTTGCCTTCGGTCAAGGTCAGACGCAAGTGGTGTTCGGCCACGGCCTCGCAGGCAGCGGCTTTGACGGGTTTGGGTGAGTCATCCAACACCACGCCATCCAACAAACGCTGCACTTGCTTGGCATCTAACGGGTCAGCGGTGGTCACCTCGTAGACCTTGGGCACATGGTGGCGCGGTGAGCTCATGCGGTGAATCAACTGGCCGTCGTCGGTCAACACCAACATGCCGGTGGTGTCTTGGTCCAAACGCCCCACCGCTTGCACGCCCTGCACGGCCCCTTTTTGCGGACGAAAGCGCAAGGGCGCAGGCAGCAAGGTATACAAGCTCGGCCACGCCGAGGGCTTGTGCGAACACTCGTAGCCCGCAGGTTTGTGCAAGAGCACATAGGCTTTGTCGTGGTAAGGCCAGTTCACGCCTTGCACTTGGTAATTCAAACCCTCACGCACATCGACCCACTGTGTGGCCTCATCACATGGCACGAGGCCCTCACCCAAATCCACCTGGACATGGCCTTGCTGAATCAAGCCAGCACAAATGCGGCGCGTGCCAAACCCTTGGAAATACAAAACATCTTGCAATTGCATAGGTGCAATCGTAAACGCTGAGCTGCGCCGCCTCGCCCGATGGGCACAATGACGCAACTCTGAATGCCCACCATGAAACCTCAATCGCACTACCTCAGCTGCCACGGCTTTAACTTGCATGTCACCACCTGGGGCGACGCCAGCCAACCCGCCGTCATCGCGTGGCACGGCCTCGCCCGCACTGGGCGTGACTTTGACTGGCTCGCCGAACAGCTCTGCCATGACTACTACGTGATCTGCCCCGACACGATTGGCCGCGGTTTCAGCCAATGGGCGCGTGACCCCAAAGAAGACTACAGCTTTGTCACCTACACCCACATCGCGTGGGACCTGCTGCAAGCCTTGAACGTGCCATACGCGCACTGGGTCGGCACATCCATGGGCGGCGCGCTCGGCTTGGTGTGCGCTGCGGGGTTGGTGGAGCCGAGGTTCAAAGGACGCATTCGCAGCCTGTTGCTCAACGACATTGCGCCCGAAATTTCTGTGGTGGCCGTCGACCGCATCAAAGCCTATGCAGGCCAACCGCCCGCCTTTGACAGCATGCCCGAGTTAGAAGCATTCTTTCGCGCCGCCTACGCCCCCTTTGGCGCACTCACCGATGCGCAGTGGCGCCACTTGTGTGAAACCTCCACCCGACGCCTGCCCGATGGGCGCGTGACGCCGCATTACGACCCCACCATCACACAACAGTTTTTCCGTGAAGTGCCCGAATACCCCATGTGGCGCGAGTACGACGCACTCGACATTCCCGTGATGGTGATGCGTGGCGCCAACTCTGACTTGATTTCACCCGACACGCTTGACATCATGCACACACGCGGCCCGGGCACCTTAGGTTTGCTGCGCACTTTGGAGGTGCAAGGCTGCGGTCACGCACCGGCGCTGAATGTGCCCGCGCAGTGGGAATGGGTGAAAGAGTTTTTGCAATCCGCCCAATGAGCGCCACGCGCACTCACGGCTGAGGCGACACCCACAACGGATGCTTGTGCATCACCGCAGCCAACGCGACTGAGTTCTCAAAGTTCAGCAACCACTGAGCCAAGTGCGGCCAAGGCTGTGCATCAAACCAAGCACGGTCGGTGCGCGCGAATTGGCGCACAAAAGGGGCCACTGCGGCATCCAACAAGCCCCAGTGTTCGCCGGCTAAAAACGCGTGGCTTTGCAAACGTGCATCAAGGCTCAACAACCACGCAGCGGCTTCATCGCGATGCGCCAGCCCATCTGCCAAACCAAAACGCTGTGGGTATTTGTAGCGATCCAAATTGGCTTTGAATGCCCCGTCGTTCGCTGCAATGAGTTGGTGTGTGTCGGCCAGCGCCTCTTGTGTCAATGGCAACCAGCCTTGAGGATCATCTTGCCCCAGCGCCCAAAGCATGATGTCCAAACTCTGATCCAACACCTCGCCCGTGGACAAACACAAAACAGGCACGGTCCCCTTCGGTGAGGCCTGCAACATCTCAGCCGGCTTGGCCTTCAGCGCCACCTCTCGATGCTCATACATCAAGCCACTCGCGTGCAAGGCCAAGCGGGCGCGCATGGCATATGGGCAACGGCGAAAAGAATACAAAACGTGCAACAAAAATCTCACTCCCACAGAGTAACCAAGGCGTCAATCGCCACTGGTGCCACACAGACTATTCAGCAAGAATGCGCCATCACACCACCCAAGCGCCACACACTGGCCCCAAGGAGACACTGCATGCAACGTCGTCAATTCTTTCAGAATTCTGCCCTCGTCACGTCGGGCGCTTTGGTCGGGTGCGCCACACCTGGCATCGCTGCCAACGCCCCCCAAACACCATTCAACGTGCCCGCCACCTACATCCCGATTGTGAATTCACAAGAAATGTTTCCTGTGCGCCGCATTTACTGCATTGGCCGTAACTACGCTGCACATGCCCGCGAAATGGGCTCGGACCCCACACGTGAACCACCCTTCTTTTTTCAAAAGCCCACCGATGCAATTCAGTACGTGGCAGCAGGCACAGTGGCTGACCACCCCTACCCGCCGCTCACCAAAAATTACCACTACGAAGCGGAGCTGGTCGCGGTCCTCGGCAAAGGCGGACGCAACATCTCGGTCGCCCAAGCGCTCGACTTGGTTTATGGCTACACACTGGGCTTAGACATGACGCGTCGCGATTTGCAGCGCGGCATGGGCGATCAAAAAAAGCCATGGGAAATTGGCAAAAGCTTTGACCAGTCTGCCCCCATTGGCGCCATCCACAAAGTGGCGCAAACGGGCCACTTCACCAAGGGTGACATCTGGCTCAAGGTGAACGGGCAAGTCAAACAAAAAGCGGACTTGAACCAAATGATTTGGTCGGTCGCTGAGCAAATTAGCAAACTGTCTGAAGCATTTGAATTGTTCCCAGGCGACATCATTTACTCGGGAAAACCAGAAAACGTGGGGCCCGTCGT
Source organism: Pseudomonadota bacterium (assembly GCA_041169125.1). Taxonomy (GTDB): domain Bacteria; phylum Pseudomonadota; class Gammaproteobacteria; order Burkholderiales; family Burkholderiaceae_C; genus Limnohabitans. The sequence continues at coordinate 1,151 of JBEEJP010000064.1, read as the reverse complement.
GCGCGGTGATGTGATTGAAATGCACATCGACGGTTTGCCCAATCTCAGTGTGAAGATTGTTTAATCGGCGTCTTCAATCTTCCAAACCGGCAATCGCCATTCAAACCGCAAGGCCGCCAAGCGCAGCACGGTGACCGTGGCTGCGCCAATGGCGACAACCGCATTGGGGTCAAAGCCCAAGGTGTGCAACACCACCACCACCCAACTTCCCGCAAAAGCACACACGGCATAGGGGTGGTGGTCATGAAACGCGGTGGGAATTTCGTTGCACACAATGTCGCGCAACACACCACCAAACGTGGCGGTGATGACGCCCATCAACACAGAGATCAGGGCTGGCATTTGCATGCCCAAGGCAATTTGTGTTCCGCTGGCTGCAAACAATCCCAAGCCCAACGCATCGGGCCACTGCATCGATTTTTCGGTGGGCTTGAAGTGTTTGGCACGCATCAAAAACATGGCGGTCAAACACAAGGCCAACACCGTCCACAAATACCAAGACTGCTCTATCCAAAACAAGGGGCGACGGTCGAGCAGCACATCTCGCAAAGTACCTCCGCCAAAAGCGGCCACACAGGCCACGGCGCACACACCCACCGCATCGAGCTTTTTGCGGGCAGCCTCTATCACGCCCGATAAAGCAAACGCCACCGTGCCTGCAATCTCAATGCTGGTTTGCACCCCCGAGAGGGTTTGCGTCGTCAAAACGTCCATGCCCCGAAACCTTTGTCAGTGACCCAAAGGGGCCAGTGTCGCACCTTCAATGCCATGACGCGTCATGGCCTCGGCCACCCGGCCTGCGGCCTTCATGTCCTCCACAAACTGTGTGAGAAAGGCTTGTGCTTCGGGGCCACGGTTTTTAGGCACGCCCATGGCCTGCGAAATGACCATGAAGTGGCCGGGCAACATGCGCAAATTGGGGTGCTTGGGCAACTCGGCTTCAAGCTGCGGCTTGACACCGGCAGCCACATCGTGGCCATGCGCTAAAAAGAAGCTCACCACCTCAGGCGAGGTGGGGCTGCGCACCAGCTCGGCGGCTTGGAGTTCGCGGCTCAAAAACAAGTCATACGCACTGCCCTTGCCCACCACCACCGTGTGGCCAGCGCGGTCCACCTCGTCGTTGCTGTGCAAAGGGGAATCTTGCTTGACCA
>JBEEJP010000063.1:0-9266 GCA_041169125.1 Pseudomonadota bacterium | reverse complement strand
CGCCACCCATCCCAACGAGTTTTTGGACATGCTGTACCAAGCTGCGGTGCATCGCGCTTTGCCGCTGCACAACACCGCTGCGTATTTGCCCACACCTCCCAAGGGCCGCACCGTGGTCTTGGGGGCTGGCAAAGCGGGTGGCGCCATGGCGCAAGCGGTCGAGGCGCTGTGGCCCGCCGACAAGCCTTTGTCTGGTTTGGTGGTCACGCGCTACCACCACATCCCAACGCGTCCGGCGGGCTTGCCCGCGCGCATTGAGGTGGTCGAGGCTTCTCACCCTGTGCCGGATGCTGCGGGCCTTGCCGCCGCCGAGCGCATCTTGGCGCTCACGCAAGGGCTGACCGAAGACGACTTGGTCTTGTGTCTCATCTCGGGTGGTGGCTCTGCATTGCTCACCTTGCCTGCCGATGGGTTGACGCTCGAAGACAAACAACGCATCAACAAAGACTTGCTCAACATTGGCGCCAACATTGGCGAGATGAACTGTGTGCGCAAACACCTCTCACGCATCAAAGGTGGCCGCTTGGCTGCTGCGTGTTCGCCTGCGCAAGTGGTCACCCTCACCATCAGCGATGTGCCCGGTGATGACCCCTCCGTCATTGCCAGCGGCCCGACCGTGCCCGATGTCACCACCTGTGCCGATGCGTGGGCCATTTTGCAGCGCTACAAAATTGCAGTCCCTCCTGCCATTGAAGCCGCACTCAAGGCGGGCTTGCTTGAAACCCCCAAGCCCAGCCCCGTGTGGGACCAACAACCCGTGCACTTGATTGCCACGCCTCAACAGTCGCTCGATGCGGCGGCCGAGTTGGCGCGTGCGGCAGGGCTCCATGCGTATGTGTTGAGTGATGAGCTCGAAGGCGAGTCGCGCGAGGTGGGCAAGGTGCATGCGGCATTGGCACGTGCGGCGGCCAAAGGCCAAGGCCCCTTCCAAAAACCCTGCGTCATCTTGAGCGGTGGCGAAACCACCGTGACCATTCGCCAACAAGCACCGGGCACACCCAAGGGCCGAGGCGGTCGCGCAGGCGAGTTCTGCTTAGGCCTCGCTGTGGCCTTGCAAGCGCAAGCGGGCGTGTGGGCCATTGCTGCTGACACCGACGGCATTGACGGCATCGAAGACAACGCCGGTGCCCGCGTCTCGCCCGACACCTTGGCGCGTGCGCACGCCCAAGGTGTGAAAGCCACCGATTGCTTGGACCGAAATGACGCCTACGGTTTTTTTGACGCGCTTGGCGACTTGGTGGTCACAGGCCCCACCCATACCAACGTGAACGACTTTCGGGCGATCTTGGTGTTGTAACCTACGGGCATGACTGAGCCCCGTCTTTCACTCACCCACATCACCAAACGCTACCCTGCGGTGGTGGCCAATGACGGTGTGAGCCTCACGGTGCAGCCCGGCGAAATTCATGCCGTGCTGGGTGAGAACGGTGCGGGTAAATCGACGCTGATGAAAATCATCTACGGCGCGGTCAAACCCGATGCGGGCGAGGTGCGTTTCAACGGCGAGGTGGTGAACATTCGCAACCCGCAAGAGGCACGGCGTTTAGGCATCAGCATGGTGTTTCAGCACTTCAGCTTGTTCCACACCTTGAGCGTGGCCGAGAACGTGTGGCTGGGCCTCGACAAATCTTTGAGCTTGGCCGAGGTGACACAACGCATCACCCACACCGCCGCGCAATATGGGCTGGACATCGACCCCGAACGCCCCGTGCACACGCTGGGTGTGGGCGAGATGCAGCGGGTGGAAATCATCCGTGCTTTGCTGACCAACCCGCAGCTGCTGATCTTGGACGAACCCACTTCGGTGCTCACGCCCCAAGCCGTTGACAAGCTGTTCGTGGTGTTGCGTCAGTTGGCAGCCGAGGGGCGCAGCATTTTGTACATCAGCCACAAGCTGCACGAAATTCGTGCCTTGTGCACCGCTTGCACCGTGATGCGCGCAGGCCGCGTCACGGGGGTGTGCGACCCACGCCAAGAAACCAATGCCTCGCTGAGCCAACTGATGATTGGCAGCTTGCCCCCCGAGCTGCAGGTGCGCGAACACAAGCCTGGTGCGGTGGTGCTGGATGTGCAAGATTTGGCGTTGCCCGCCGACGACCCTTTTGGTGTGGACCTCCAAGGCCTGAGCCTGCAAGTCCGCGCGGGCGAAGTGGTGGGCATTGCCGGTGTGTCGGGCAATGGGCAACGCGAGTTGTTGTTTGCTTTGTCGGGCGAAGACTGTCGTGCGCCGGCGCAAGCCATTGCCTTGAGCGGCCAAGCCGTAGGGCAACTTGACCCCGACCAACGCCGCGCCCTAGGCCTGCACTTTGTGCCCGAAGAGCGTTTGGGCCGAGGTGCGGTGCCCAGCTTGAGCTTGGCGCAAAACCTGTTGCTCACGCGGCACGAGGCGGTGGCCTCGCGAGGCGTTGGGGGCTTTGTGGGCTGGCTCAACTTGCACAGTTTGCACACCCAAGCGGCAGACATCATTGCCAAATACAAGGTCAAGGCAGGCGGGCCTGAGGCAGCGGCGCAGTCGCTCTCGGGCGGTAATTTGCAAAAGTTTTTGGTCGGCCGCGAGATCGAAGCCGCGCCCAAGTTGCTCATCGTGTCGCAACCCACATGGGGGGTGGACGTGGGCGCTGCAGCGCAAATACGCGCCGCGCTGTTGGCCTTGCGCGATGCGGGTTGCGCTGTGTTGGTGGTGAGTGAGGAGCTGGACGAATTGCTAGAGCTGTCAGACCGTTTGCATGTGATCGCACAGGGCCGCCTGTCGCCCGCGCTCTCGCGTGAAGAGGCCAACGTCTCGCGCATCGGTGCGTGGATGAGTGGTTTGTGGGACACCCCAGTGCAGGAGGTCAACCATGCTGCGTCTTGAGCCTCGTGCCCAAACCTCCACACTGTGGCGCTATGCCTCGCCCTTGCTGGCCTTGGCCATCACGGTGGTGCTGGGGGTGGTGTTGTTTGTCGCTTTGGGCAAAGACCCCGTGCGCGGTTTGCAGGTGTTCTTTTGGGAGCCCATCAAGAGTGTGTATGCCTTGTCCGAGTTGATGGTCAAAGCCACGCCGCTGTTGCTCATTGCCTTGGGGCTGGCGGTGTGCTTTCGCTCCAACGTGTGGAACATCGGTGCCGAAGGTCAGTTTGTGATGGGCGCGGTGTTTGCCGCAGGCGTGGCGTTGATGGCAGATGCCCACACGGGCGCAGGATTTTGGGTGCTCATCTTGCTCGCGGGCATGGTGGGTGGCATGGTGTGGGCAGGCCTGACCGCGTTCTTGCGCGACCGTTTTCATGCCAGTGAAATTTTGGTGTCACTCATGTTGGTGTATGTGGCCATCATGGTGTTGAACTACTTGGTCTACGGCTCTTGGAAAGATCCACAGGGCTACAACTTTCCGCAAACCAAAACCTTTGAGGCCATCACGCAAATTCCCAAGCTCATCAGTGGCACACGTGTGAACGTGGGGGTGTTGATGGCGTTGGTGGGTGTGGGCGCGCTGTGGGTATTTTTGTTTCGCACCCATGCCGGCTTTGCCCAGCAAGTGGGCGGCTTGGCCCCTGATGCCGCGCGGTATGCCGGCTTTTCCTCGCGCAAGGCCTTGTGGTTGGCCCTGCTCACCTCGGGGGCGGCGGCGGGTTTGGCTGGCGGCTTAGAGGTGGCTGGGCCGCTGCGTCAGCTCACCCCCTTTGTGCCGGTGGGCTACGGCTTTGCCGCCATCATCGTGGCCTTTGTGGGCCGCTTGCATCCGGTGGGCATGGTGTTCTCGGCCCTGTTGATGAGCATGTTTTACATCGGCGGCGAGTTGGCGCAGTCGCGCTTGGGGCTGCCGCGTTCGCTCACAGGGGTGTTTCAGGGCCTGCTGCTCTTTACGCTCTTGGCGTGTGACACCTTGATGCAATACCGCGTGCGCTGGGTATCGCGCGCTGCCTATCCAAATTCTGTGGAGGCCGTGTGATGGAGATTCATATGGAGACATACGCACTCTTATGGGCCGCCACCATGAATGCAGGCACGGTGTTGGCGCTGGCGTCGCTGGGGTTGTTGATCAACGAAAAAGCCGGCATCGTCAACTTAGGCGCCGAGGGCATGATGCTGTGTGCCGCCATTGCGGGCTTTGCCACCGTGGTCACCACAGGCAGTGACACGCTGGGCTTTTTGGCAGGCATGGCCGCAGGTGCGTTGATGGCCGCGTTGTTGGGTGTGTTGGTGATTTGGCTCAACACCAACCAATACGCCACCGGCTTGGCCCTGAGTTTGTTTGGCGGCGGCTTTTCTGCGTTTGTGGGCACAAGCTATGTGCAAGCCAAGCTGCCGCAGCGCATGCAGTTTGAGGTGCCCCTCTTGGCGGATCTACCTGTGCTTGGCCCCGCCTTGTTCAAACACCACCCACTGGTGTACGGCGCAATTGCGCTGACTGTGGGGCTTATGTATTTCTTTTACAAAACCCGTGCAGGTTTGGTGCTGCGTGCGGTGGGGGAGTCACCTGAATCGGCCCATGCGCTGGGCTACCCCGTGCGACGCATTCGCTTGCTGGCCGTGGTGGCTGGGGGTGCCTTGTGTGGCTTGGCAGGTGCGTACATCTCCATCATTTACACACCGCTTTGGGTCGAGGGCATGATTGCGGGCAAGGGCTGGATTGCTTTGGCCCTCACCACCTTCGCCACTTGGCGTCCAGCCCGTGTATTGCTTGGGGCTTACCTGTTTGGTGGCGTGACCATGCTGCAGTTTCATTTACAAGCCACGGGGGTGGATGTGCCCAGCCAGTTCTTGAGCATGCTGCCTTACTTGGCCACCATTGTGGTGTTGGCGCTGATCTCTAAAAATCCGCGCTGGCTCAGGGTCAATATGCCAGCTTCTATTGGAAAACCATTTTTCCCTGGTTGATAATTTGTTCGGTTTTTAGTTCTCTTTTTTAAAGGGTTTTTTCATGACTAATGTGTTCAAGCGTCGTTGGTTGCAAGTGGCTGCGTTGACAGCCGTCTCTGCCGCTGTGTTGGTGGGTTGTGGCAAAAAAGAAGAGGCCGTCCAGCCTGCCCAAGCACCTGCTTCTGCCGCCAAGGCGGAGCCTTTGAAAATTGCATTCGCCTACGTGGGCCCTGTGGGCGACGGTGGCTGGACGTTTGCGCACGACAACGCCCGCAAAGCGTTGGAAAAAGAATTCGGCGACAAGATCCAAACCTCATTTGTGGAGAACGTGCCTGAGTCTGCTGATGCCGAACGCGTCATTCGCGACATGGTGGGCCAAGGCAACAAGCTGGTGTTTGGCACCACCTTTGGTTACATGGAGCCCATGCTCAAAGTGGCGGCTGACACACCCGATGTGAAGTTTGAACACGCCACCGGCTACAAGCAAGCCGCCAACATGCGCACCTACGACAGCCGCACCTACGAAGGCGCCTACATGGCGGGCGTGATTGCGGGCAAGATGACCAAGAGCAACACCTTGGGCGTGGTGGCCTCGATCCCAATTCCTGAAGTCATTCGCAACATCAACAGCTTCACCTTGGGCGCTCAGTCCAGCAACCCCAAAGTCAAAACCAAAGTGGTGTGGGTCAACGAGTGGTTCAACCCACCCAAAGAAACCGAAGCCGCCACCTCGCTCATCAACGGCGGGGCAGACATCTTGTTCCAAAACACCGACTCACCTGCGGTGCTGAAAACAGCCCAAGACAAAGGCAAACGCGCCTTTGGTTGGGACTCTGACATGACCGCCTACGGCCCCAAAGCCCACTTGGCTTCTGCCGTGATCAACTGGACGCCTTACTACATCAACGCCACCCGCGCTGCCTTAGAAGGCACGTGGACAGGTGGCGGCCACACATGGTCGGGTGTGAAAGACGGCGCGATTGATTTGGTGTCGATTGCCCAAGACGTGCCCGCCGACACCAAGGCCAAAGTGGACGCGGTGAAAAAAGGTTTGAAAGACGGCAGCTTCGCCATCTGGAAAGGCCCCTTGCTTGACAACGCGGGCAAAGAAATCTTGAAGAAAGATGAAATCGCTGACGACAAGTTCTTGAGCGGCATCAACTTCTATGTCAAAGGCGTGGAAGGCAAAGTGCCGGGCGGCAAGTAAACCTAGCTGCTTTCGTGCAAAGGCCACCTTCGGGTGGTCTTTTTTTTGTCATGCAGCTGATTCTTTGGTTAGCATGAAGCCCAAGCCACCCGTTCAAGGTCAAGGAGAAAGCCATGTTCAAAGTCCACGCTGTTGCTACCGTCAACTTGCCCAAGCTCTTGCGTGCCATGCCCAAGGCCGAGCTGCACATCCACATTGAAGGCTCGTTGGAGCCCGAACTGATTTTTGCGTTGGCCCAACGCAATGGCGTGACATTGCCTTATGCCAGTGTGGACGCCTTGCGTGCGGCCTATGCCTTCACCAATTTGCAAAGCTTCTTGGACATTTACTACGCTGGTGCCAGCGTGTTGCTGCACGAGCAAGATTTTTACGACATGGCGTGGGCCTACTTGCAACGCGCCAAAGCCGACAACGTGGTGCATGCCGAAATCTTCTTTGACCCGCAAACCCATACCGAGCGCGGTGTGCCAATGGCCACTGTCATCCACGGCTTGCACCGTGCGTGCACGGATGCCCAAACCCAACTGGGCGTGAGTGCGCAACTCATTCTGTGCTTCTTGCGCCACCTGAGCGAAGAGGCTGCGCTGCAAACCTTCAAAGATGCGCTGCCGTTCAAAGACAAATTCATTGGCGTGGGCTTGGACTCCAGCGAGGTGGGGCACCCGCCCGAAAAATTCAAAAACGTGTTTGCCTTGGCGCACGCACACGGGCTGCACCTGGTGGCCCATGCGGGCGAGGAGGGGCCGCCCGCCTATATGTGGAGCGCATTGGATGTGTTGCACGTCGAACGCATCGACCACGGCGTCCAAGCCGTGCACGACGCCGCCCTCATGCAGCGCTTGGCCAAAGACCGCACACCGCTCACCGTGTGCCCGCTGTCCAACCAAAAGCTGTGCGTCTTCCCAGACCTCAAGCAGCACAACATTGGCCAGTTGCTCGACGCCGGTTTGTGCGTCACCCTCAACTCAGATGACCCCGCCTACTTTGGTGGCTACCTCAACGACAACTTCGTCCAAACCTTTGAAGCCACGGGCCTTACGGCGCAGCAAGCCTATGTGTTGGCCCGCAACAGCTTTGAAGCCAGTTTTGTGCCAGAACCCCAGCGCCAGAAGTGGTTGCACGAGCTAAAAGCTTGTTTTGAGCGCTTTGCCGAAGGCGACCACTGACACCCTAGAATCACACCATGAGCATCAAATCAGACAAATGGATTCGCCGCATGGCCGAGCAGCACGGCATGATTGAGCCGTTCGAGCCCGGTCAGATCCGCCAAAACGCCGCCGGCCAAAAAATTGTGAGCTACGGCACCAGCAGCTACGGCTACGACATTCGTTGTGCGCCCGAGTTCAAAGTGTTCACCAACATCCACAGCACCGTGGTGGACCCCAAGAATTTCGACGAAAAAAGCTTTGTCGACATTCACAGCGACGTGTGCATCATCCCGCCCAACAGCTTCGCGTTGGCCCGCACTGTGGAGTACTTCCGCATCCCACGCAGCGTGCTCACCGTGTGCCTGGGCAAGAGCACCTATGCGCGTTGCGGCATCATCGTCAACGTCACCCCGTTCGAGCCCGAGTGGGAAGGCTATGTGACCTTGGAGTTCTCCAACACCACACCCCTGCCCGCCAAAATTTATGCAGGCGAGGGCTGTGCGCAAGTGTTGTTCTTTGAGAGCGACGAAGAGTGCGAGACCAGCTACAAAGACCGTGGCGGTAAGTACCAAGGCCAAGTGGGCGTCACACTGCCCAAGACCTAATTGACCACACTCAACGTCATCGGATGCGGCCGCGTGGGGCAAACCCTCGCGGCCTTGTTACATCAGCACGGCGTGTGTGGGGTGCAAGACCTGTACTCACGTACCCCAGCCAGTGCCGAGCAGGCTGCCCGCTTTGTGGGGGCGGGCCGCGTGGCGCAGGCGTTGTCCGAGATGCGCCCTGCTGACCTGTGGCTCATCAGCGTGCCCGATGGGCACATTGCCGAGGTGGCGGCACAACTTGCCGTTGCACAAGGCCATGCCCTGCAAGGCGCCGTGGTGTGGCACAACAGCGGTTTTTTAAGTGCCGAGGTGCTGGCCCCTGTGCAACACGTGGGCGCCGTCACCGCCAGCGTGCACCCCGTGCTCAGCTTTGCCACGCCCGCCAGCGCCGTGGCTCAGTTTGCCGGCACCTTGTGTGGGCTAGAAGGTCACCCCCAAGCCTTGGCTGTGTTGCGGCCTTGCGTGGCCGCCATCGGCGGGCAGGGCTTTGAGATTGAATCGGCCCAAAAACCGCTCTACCACGCGGCAGCTGTGTTTTGCAGCAACTTCACCGTGGTGTTGCAAGGCGTGGCGCAAGAGGCATGGCACGAATCGGGCGTGCCCGCTGAGTTGCTGGCCCCGTTGACCCAAGCCTTGTTGCAAAGCAGCGTGGCCAATGTGGCCACACTGGGCCCCGCCGAGGCGCTCACAGGCCCCGCCGCCCGAGGCGACACGGCTGTGGTGCAACGCCAAGCGGAGGTGGTTCAAGCATGGCACCCGCAGGCGGGAGAGGCGTATCGGCTGCTCAGCGACATGGCCACTCGGCTCAAGCGCACGGGCCGCACGCAGGGCTAGAGGCCACCCCCGCGCAGAATGCGACAATAGGGGGACATGACAACCTCTTTCTCCCAACTGCAGCTGGCCCCGACGCTGGCACGTGCCGTAGCCGACATGGGCTACGAAAACATGACCCCCATCCAAGCACAGGCCATTCCTGTGGTCTTGACGGGCAAAGATGTGATGGGCGCTGCCCAAACCGGTACTGGTAAAACCGCCGCCTTCTCGCTGCCGCTGCTGCAACGCTTGCTCAAACACGAAAACAGCTCCACCTCGCCCGCCCGCCACCCTGTGCGCGCCTTGGTGCTGCTGCCCACTCGCGAGCTGGCTGACCAAGTGGCTCAGCAAATCAAACAATACGCCGTGCACACCAACCTGCGCAGCACCGTGGTGTTTGGTGGCATGGACATGAAGCCCCAAACCATCGAGCTGAAAAAAGGCGTCGAGGTCTTGGTGGCCACCCCCGGTCGTTTGTTGGACCACATCGAAGCCAAAAACGTGGTGCTCAACCAAGTGGAATATGTGGTGCTCGACGAAGCCGACCGCATGTTGGACATTGGCTTCTTGCCCGACCTGCAACGCATCTTGAGCTTCTTGCCCAAGACCCGCACCACCTTGCTGTTCTCGGCCACGTTCTCGCCCGAAATCAA
>JBEEJP010000062.1:0-9324 GCA_041169125.1 Pseudomonadota bacterium | reverse complement strand
GAGGCGGCGTCCAGAGAAAAATAATCAAGAACAAGAGCAAGGCCTGTGGCCCCACTTCGCCTGTGATAGCCGCCCAACCCAAGAGCGGAGGCATGGCCCCCGAGGCGCCACCGATCACAATGTTTTGTGGCGTCATGGGCTTGAGCACCAAGGTGTAAATCACGGCATACCCAATGAAGGTGGCGAAAGTCAGCCACATGGTCAATGGGTTCACACAGACATACAAGATCAACGACCCCAGCGCACACAGCACCACTGAAAAGCCCAAAGCTTGCGCATCTGACAGCTCACCGCGAGCCGTAGGTCGCCATGCCGTGCGGCGCATTTTGGCGTCCAAGGTTTTTTCGACCAAGCAGTTAAAGGCAGCTGCGGCCCCTGCCACCAACCAAATGCCCAAACAGGCCCAGACGATGCGAACCCAAGCATCCACCGAGGGCCATCCGGGAATGGCCAACACCATGCCAATGAGGGCACAAAACACAATGAGTTGAATCACACGCGGCTTGGTGAGCGCGTTGTATTGACGAAAGACGCTGGCGGTCATCATGTGCATGTTCTCGCCATCAACGTCCGGGCTTGTCCCACACCGCACTCGACATGAGCAGCTTTTGCAGCATGTTCTTGGCTGCATTGGCTTGTTTACCGGTCATATCGGCAGGCATGCGCAGCATGGCGTGCCCTTGTGGGTCCACCACAAACACTTGCTGCGTGAGCTCTGCGTCAGGCACCGCGCCTAGCCACGCCTGAAGCACGGAGGCTGAGGCACGTAGCACGGTCGTTTCAGTCAACAAAGGCTGCACGTCCGCATTGATCGGTGCGTCATCGGTGACCAACCACACACGGTCGACACGGTCTTTGTCTTTGTTGAGCATTTCACGCAACTGGCGTTGAATGAACAAATGCTGCGCACAATCCGCCGCACATGCCGCGCTTGCCACATTGACCAACAACCACTGCCCTTTGAGTTCAGCCAACGCCACTTGTTGGCCCTGCGTATTGGTGAGTGACACGGCAGGCATGGGGCGCGCTGGATGAATCAGTTCACCAAAGTTGGCTTGCCCTGTGGGCTTGATGACAAAAAACACAAACATGGCTAAGAGCACTGGCAACGAACACGCCAAAAGCATGGCCAACAATTTGCCATGCCCCGATGGCGGTAATGCCGTCAAATGCGGATCAGGCATGGAATGCACTGACAAACTCAAAGGCTCATCGGCAATTGTCGATTTAGGGTCAGTCATAAAAGTTACGTGTTCACTTTGCTGTAGCTGCTGCGCACAAAAAAGGCCAGCAACAAGGCAGCCATGAGGAACCATTGTGCCGCATAGCCTTTGTGCATGGGCGCTTTGTCCGTCAACTCAGGCCACGATCGAACCAAGCCATCTGTTGCGTCGCTCGAGGTTTGCCAAATCACGATGGGTTGCAAGGGGTAGTTTTGTGCCGCTTGAATGTCATCCAGACGGATACGCGTGTGCAACGCCCCTGTATCGCCCAAAGACTCAGCCACAAACGCCGGTGCTTTTTGGCTTGGCACCACAGCGCGGCCATGAACCTCGACCATGCCGTCGGGAACGGGCGCTTGTGGCAATATGCTGCGCGATGCCCCCCACCCTACCCAGCCACGATTGACCAACACACGCACTTGCGTGCCTTCAATCTGCAAGGGGGTGATGACATGCACACCCGGACGCCCTTGGTGTTGCTGGTTATCCAGTAAAAATTGTTGCGCCGCGTCGTAATGTCCGCGCACCATGACCGTCATGCCATCGACCTCTTTGGCATTCACCAGTTGCGAGCCAAGCAACAAAGGATTCACCGCCGAGCGCGCATCATGCAAAGCGACTTGGCGCTCCACGTCCAGCCCCTTGGTCCATTGCCACCACCCCAAACGAAGAAACACAGCCATCAACAACACGGTGGCAATGAAAGGAATCCAACGAAATTGAAATTGACGCATGGCTTAGAAAAATGTGCGGATAATTCCACACATCACATGTCACGGAGATAGGTCATGATTGGCAAATTGCTTGCAGTACTTGCGCTACTGATTATTTTGGGAAGCCTCTTCACTGCCCTTTACCGTTTGACCCAAAAGAAAGAAGACAGCGCCACGGTGGTCAAGGCTTTGACCTTGCGCGTTGGATTGTCAATCGGCTTATTTATTGCGCTATTTGCAAACTACTATTTTGGCCTCATCCCCTTGCGAGGATGAAGCCAAGCACTTGCTCTGTTTACAGCCAGTAAACGAAGACAAACAAAATCAACCACACCACGTCCACAAAGTGCCAGTACCAAGCAACAGCTTCAAAGGCAAAGTGGTTGTGCTCTGAAAAATGGCCTTTCATGCAGCGGGCCAAGATGACGATCAACATGATCGTGCCAAGCGTCACGTGCATGCCGTGAAAGCCTGTCAAGATGAAGAAGGTCGCACCGTAAATACCAGCACCTAAGGTCAAGCCCAACTCGCTGTAGGCGTGTGCATATTCATAGGCTTGAAAGCCCAAGAAGACAGCACCCAACAACACCGTCAAGGCCAAGCCCCAAATCAGGTGAGAACGGTTGCCCTTGATCAAGCCCCAATGTGCCCAAGTGAGCGTGGCGCCCGAAGTCAACAACAGCAAAGTGTTAATGGCTGGAATGCCCCATGGGCCCATGGGCGTGAAGGGGTCACCCATAGGACCGCTCGAGGGCCAAGCAGCCGTGAAGCCCATGTAGGGGTTCAACGCCTCTTCATAGCTCGCCAACTCGGGTAAAGAAATACGACGGGCGTAATACAAGACACCGAAGAAGCAAGCAAAGAACATCACTTCAGAGAAGATGAACCACACCATGCCGGTGCGATAAGAGCGATCTTCCCATTGGGTGTAGCTGCCATTGAGGTTTTCATGAATGATTTCACCAAACCAGCCAAACAACACATACACAATCATGGCCGCGCCAACAGGCATGGCCCACGCCCCTTCAGGCATGGCGTTGACTTTCAAAATCAGGCCCAAGGCCATCAAGAAAATGCCAATCGACAGTGTCGTTGAGTAGTTACTGGCTGCAGGTACAAAGTAATGTCCTTTAGCGTCGGCTCCAGTGGTATGGCTCATGGTTTCCTCACAATTTCAATTGGCTGTTATTGGTAGACGCATCCGCCTGCGCTTTGACCGCTTCAAAGAAGGTGTATGAAAGTGTCAAAGTATTCAGGCCGGGATCAATGTCGTTGCTGATGTAAAAAACAATCGGTAGTGTTCTGATTTCTTTGGCAGCAAAGGTTTGCTGATTGAAGCAAAAACACTCGACCTTCTGAAGATAAGACGCACCGTTGGCAGGTGTCACGCTGGGAATGGCTTGCCCTACAAAAGGCTCACGCGTCACGTTCTCCACCACATAGTGGGTGTAGACCATTTCACCGGGATGCACTTTCATGGAAAAGTGTTCTGGTTTGAACGCCAAGCCCGCACCGGGCATGGCATGACTTAAGAATTGCACCGTCACCCACCGAGAGGTGTCCACCTGCGTGTTTGAAATGGCGGACACGGCTTGAGCATTGGTCTTGCCGTTGATGCCCGTCCATTTGCAAATCACGTCATAGAGTGGAACCATGGCAAACCCCAGCGCGGAGAACAGCACAGCGACACCAGCCAAACGGTAGGCCAGTCGCAGATTTTGTTGTTCACGTGCGGGGGTATCGGACATCTTCAAACAGGACGAAATTTCCACAGCGTGATCAAAAAGATGACCACCGCCATGGCAACCAACTTCAACGCCAAACGTGCGTTTTTTGAGTCAGTCTTAGATTCTTCGAGGCTCATGTTCAAACTTGAAATCAATCAATTTTGGGTTGAGTTTCAAAGGTGTGATAAGGCGCAGGAGATGGCACAGTCCACTCCAAACCTGTGGCACCTTCCCAGCTGCGGTCTTCTGACTTTTTGCCTTCACGAATGCACTTGAGCACGATGTAGATGAAGAGCAAATGAGACAGACCCAAGATGAACGCGCCCACTGTAGAGAGCTTGTTCCACTCAGCAAACATCAATGGATAGTCTGGGATGCGACGTGGCATGCCTGAGAGACCCACCAAGAACTGGGGAATGAACGTCAGGTTGACACCGAGCATCACGATCCAGAAGTGCAAACGACCCAGCTTTTCGTCCAGCATATGGCCTGTCCACTTGGGCAGCCAGTAATAGATCGCAGCCATGGAGCCCATCACGGTGGTGGGGTACAAGGCATAGTGGAAGTGAGCCACCATGAAATACGCATTGTGGTACTGAGGATCTGCAGCAGCATCGGCCAACACCAAGCCTGTCAAACCACCCCAACCAAAGAGGATGATGAAACCCAAAGCGAACAGCATAGGCGTTTCAAATGACAGTGAACCGCGCCAAACCGTCGCGATCCAGCAGAAGAACAACACGGCCAATGGCAATGAAATCAGCATCGTGCTGTACATGAAGTACATCTGTGCATTCACCGACATACCACTGGTGAACATGTGATGCGCCCACACCACAAAGGCCAAGGCACCAATGGTCCACATGCTGTACACCTGAGCTTTGTAGCCGTAGGTCTCTTTGCGTGAGAAAGCGCTCAACACGTGAGGAATGGCACCTGTGATGGGCAGCAACAACACATACACCTCAGGGTGGCCCATGAACCAGAAAATGTGTTGCCACAACACGGGGTCACCTCCACCGGCGGCGTTGAAGAAGTGTGTACCGAAATGACGATCCATCAAGACCATGGTGACACCACCGGCGAACACAGGCATGATGGAAATCAACAAGATCGCGGTGACCAAGAAGCCATGTGCGAACAAAGGCATCTTCATGAAGGTCATGCCTGGTGCGCGCATATTGACGATGGTGACGATCACGTTGATCGAACCCAAGATGGATGACACGCCCAACATGTGAATCGCAAAAATGGCGAAGTCCATGCCCCAGCCGCTTTGCAGCGACAAAGGTGCGTACATGGTCCAACCTGTGTCAGCAGCGCCGGGGCCGATGTTGGCAATTCCCAAGAAGAAGGGCAAAGTCAGCATGACGGCAGCAGGTGGCAAGATCCAAAAGCCCCAGTTGTTCAAGCGAGGCAAGGCCATATCAGGTGCACCAATGACCATGGGCAACATGTAGTTGGCCAAGCCGGTTGCCACAGGCATAGCAAAACCGAACACCATGATCAAACCGTGCAAGGTGATGAGTTGGTTGAAGAACTCTGGCTGCATGAGTTGCAAGCCGGGCATAAACAACTCTGCACGCACGCCCAAAATCATGGCGCCGCCCATCAGCAACATCGTGATACCAAAAATGAGGTACATGATGCCAATGTCTTTGTGGTTCGTCGTTTGCAACCAGTGGCGAATGCCACCGTGATGATGATGCGCATCATGTCCTGCATGAGCCATATCGTGCGTCATATCGTGTGCCATGAACTTTCCTTTGATACTGATTTATTGTTTTAAGTGGTTTAAGTGCCAGACTTTTGGCGGCTAGCGATCCAAGCCTTGAACTCTTCTTCAGCCACCACATTCACCACCACGGGCATGTAGGCGTGCTCTTTGCCGCACAGCTCCGAACACTGACCACGGTATGTCCCGGTTTTTTCAACCGTCGCCCAAAACTCACGCAAGAAGCCAGGCACGGCATCACGCTTCACACCAAATGCAGGCACCCACCAGCTGTGGATCACGTCATTGGAGGTGGTGATGAAGCGAATTTTTTTGCCAACGGGCAAGACCAAAGGATTGTCCACTTCGAGCAAGTAGTGCTCACCTTTGGCTTCCTTGTTGTCAATTTGTTCACGAGGTGTGGTCAAACGGCTGGTGAACTTCACACCTTCCGCTGGGAACTCGTACTGCCACATCCATTGGCTACCTGTAACCTTCACCACCAACTCGGCGTCGCTCTTAGAGTCTTCGTACATCTTGACAGCGTGGTAAGCAGGAATACCAAACACACCGTAGTCGATGACCAACAGAACAGCAAAAGGTGCCAACACAAACAGCCATTGTTTCGTGGAACGTGGTGCAGTGAACGTGGCCGCCTTGTGACCTTGTGACTTGCGATGCGCCCAGAATGAGTAAAGCATCAGCGCCAAAACGCCACAGAAGATGATCAAGATAATGATCATGAAGAGGTTGTGCACGTGCAGCGTTTCACGCGCGATTGGCGTCACTGGCTCTGGGAAATTCCACGTATACGCCGCCAATACGCTTTGCGCCATCAATGCCGCAAACGCACCTGCCATCCATTTTTTCAAGCCCCGCATATCTTCTACCCTTTTATAAATTCTTTGAATGCTCAATTGGTGAATGACTCAAAAGCTAAACACAGACGAAACGCCTGCCAGCCCCGTCACAAATACCATCACCATCGGCGCTACAGACCAAGCCATTTCAGTCAATGTAGACGCGTGGAAATGCTCATCGGCATGTTTGTGGTGATGCCAGTGCGACGCCAAGATGGCAGCAAACACCACCGCAAACACCACAAAAGAAGCCCCCAGCAACCACTCGCGCGCTGCCAAGGTGAATTGCATGTCAATCATGATCGTTACCTTTTAACGAAAACGATTGGGTTGAATGGTTTGCAATGTGGTGGGCAAACTCTCCACGTAGCGTGCAATTTCTTGCAATTCTTTGTCTGAGAATTGTTTCACGATGCCACCCATGATTGGGTTGTTGCGGCCAATTTGTGGCTTGTTCTCTGTCTTGTAAGAGCGAAGTGCGGCATACACATAGTCCGCATGCTGCCCTGCCACTTTGGGATAGTTGGGTGCAATCGGCTTGGCCAAGCCAGCGCCATGACAGCCAATGCAGCCGCCCTTTTCGACCAACGCTGCACCTGCTGCACCATTGATAGGCTTGGCAGGTGTCTCAGCCGTCAAGCCGGTTGACTCGTAATAAGCCGCCAAATCGGCAGCGTCTTGTGCTGTCAGCGACAACGCAGTGGTCCCCATCGAAGGGTGTTTACGAGCGCCTGTTTTGTAGTCATTCAGTGCAGAGACAATGTAGCCTGCGCTTTGCCCGGAAAGCATAGGCACACGGTACACCTCTGGAAAACCAGTGTGATAGCCCTTGATACCGTGACATCCCACACACAAAGCATTCTTTTGGCTACCTGCCTGCGGATCACCTTGTTGTGCATGTACGGAATAAAGTGGACCAAAGCACACTGCTGCAAGGAGACCAGCCATCAACTTCTTCATCTATTTCGCCTTTAGGGTTTGATCTAAATCAATAGGTATTATTAGCAATTAGGATGAACGCCATGGGCAGTAGTTACCACTAGAAAAAAGACAGGGAGAAATAAAAATTGCTAAAAACTTATAAAAATCTACTAATTTTTGGCATCTTGTTGGCATTTTGTGTCATCAGCCTTGGGGCCTATGTGCGTCTGTCAGATGCAGGTCTGGGCTGCCCAGATTGGCCCGGCTGCTATGGCAAGCTGCTGGGGGTGCCTGACAGCCACCACGAAGTCAACGCGGCCCAAGCGGCTTTTCCTCACGCCCCCGTCGAAGCGGCCAAGGCTTGGAAGGAGATGATCCATCGCTACCTCGCTGGTATTTTGGGTTTGGTCATTGCCGCGCTCGCGGTCTTGGCGATTTGGCCACGCCGTCAAGCCATGATTGCCCCACACATTTTTCTTGTGGGCTTGGTTTTGGTTCAAGCGGCATTGGGCATGCTCACAGTCACTTGGTTGCTCAAACCCGTCATCGTGACTTTGCACTTGCTCGGCGGCATGCTCATCCTCGCCACGTTGGTGGGTATCCGTGCCTCTCACGCACCGGCTCACATCGACATCACCACACCGGCGTTGAAAACAGCGGCATGGGTTATCACCGCCATCGTCTTGACGCAAATTGCTTTGGGCGGCTGGACCAGCGCCAACTACGCGGCCATGGCCTGCTCAGACTACCCCCTGTGCCAAGGCCAACTCATGCCTGCTGACATGGATTGGTCACACGCCTTTGTGTTCAACCGCGAACTGGGCCAAACCAGCGATGGCCAAATGCTGAGCTTGCAAACGCTCACGGCCATTCACTGGACACACCGTAGTTTTGCACTCATCGTGCTAGCCGCGTGCGTGGCATTTGCCATGCACCTCAAACAACACGACGACACACGCCAATTTGGCCAGCTGCTGCTGGCGGCTGTGGTGTTGCAAGTTGTGCTGGGCATCAGCAACGTCTGGTTGCAGTGGCCCCTGGGCTTGGCTGTGCTGCACAACACAGGGGCCGCCATTTTGCTGGCTGTCACGGTCTACACCACGGTGCAATTGCAACGCGCCAAAACCTAAGCCCGCTATGAAACATCTGATGAGCCTTTCGTTGACTTGCCTCTTGTGGCTGGGCCACTCACCCGCACAGGCCTCAGACATGGCCGAACGCGTCAAGCCCTGTGAAGCCTGTCACGGCAACCAAGGCCGTGCCGGCCCAGACGGGTACTACCCACGCTTGGCGGGTAAGCCCGCAGGCTATCTGTTCAACCAAATGCAAAACTTCTCGCAAGGCCGGCGCCACTACACCATGATGCGCCGCATGATGGATCCGCTGTCGACCGAGTACCAGCGCGAGATGGCCAACTACTTTGCGAACCTGCAAGTGCCCTACCCCCCTGCGACCACACGCAGCACCAGCCTTAACAGCACACAAATGGCGCGCGGCAAGCAGTTGGCCTTGCAGGGCGATGCAAGCCTGCAAATTCCGGCATGCAACAGCTGTCATGGTCAAAACCTGATGGGCAACACCGCCCATGTCCCCAGCCTACTGGGCCTGCCCTCTGCCTACCTCGGTGCTCAGCTGTCGGCTTGGTCGTTGGGCAACCGCTCCACCCTCGCCCCCGATTGCATGAGCGACATTGCCAAACGCCTCACCTCGTCCGATGCCGCTGCAGTCACGGCTTGGCTGGCGGCGCAAAACGTTCCGACCAAAGGCAGCGCCCCCCCGCCCACACATCTCGCCACCGAGACACGTTGTGGCAGCGCACCTGAACTCCATGGAGCGGCCCGATGAAGCACCGCACGTTCACACACAAATGGCTCACAGGCCTCGTTGCAACCACGCTGCTGACGCTCAGCGCTTGGGTGGTATGGGATAACTGGGGACGCTTTCTTCATTCTGTTGATGTGGGCACCACATCAAGCGCACACAATTCACCCGACGCAATCGAACGCGGCAAATACCTTGCCCACATCGGCGGTTGCGTGCCTTGCCACACCGCCAAGGGTGGCGACACCTTGGCGGGCGGACGTCGGATTGACACGCCGTTCGGCGCGGTGTTCAGCAGCAACCTGACCACCTCAAAAACCAATGGTTTGGGCGATTGGCGCGAAA
>JBEEJP010000061.1:0-9341 GCA_041169125.1 Pseudomonadota bacterium | reverse complement strand
CAACGACATGCTCACGCGCAACCTGCGCATGAAAGGCTACAACGTCTTGATGCCCATGGGCTGGGACGCGTTTGGTTTGCCCGCTGAAAACGCCGCACTTAAAAATGGTGTGCCACCCGCCAAGTGGACCTACGAAAACATCGCCTACATGAAAAAGCAAATGCAGGCGATGGGCTTGGCCATCGACTGGTCACGCGAAGTGGCCACCTGCGACGCCACCTACTACAAGTGGAACCAATGGCTGTTCTTGAAGATGCTGGAAAAAGGCATTGCCTACCGCAAGACCCAAGTGGTCAACTGGGACCCTGTGGATCAAACCGTGTTGGCCAACGAGCAAGTGATTGACGGGCGCGGCTGGCGCACCGGTGCTTTGGTGGAAAAGCGAGAGATCCCTGGCTACTACCTCGACATCACACGCTACGCACAAGAGCTGCTCGATCACGTTCAAATGGGCAACGACAAAGCCACCTTGAACGGCTGGCCCGACAAAGTGCGCTTGATGCAAGAGAACTGGATTGGCAAATCTGAAGGCGTGCGTTTTGCGTTCACGCACGACATTGCAGCAGCCGATGGCTCGCTCATTGGTGAGGGCAAGATGTATGTGTTCACCACCCGCGCCGACACCATCATGGGTGTCACGTTTTGCGCGGTGGCGGCTGAGCACCCCTTGGCCTTGCATGCGGCGGCAAGCAATCCCGCTTTGGCCGCCTTCCTTGAGGAATGCAAAAGCGGCGGCACCACCGAAGCCGAACTGGCCACACAAGAGAAAAAGGGCATGCCCACGGGCCTGTTTGTCACGCATCCACTGACGGGTGCGAAGGTGCAAGTATGGGTGGGTAACTACGTGCTCATGTCGTATGGCGACGGTGCGGTCATGGGCGTGCCTGCGCATGACGAGCGCGACTTTGCCTTTGCCTTGAAATACGACTTGCCCATCAAACAAGTTGTGTCTGTGAAAGACCAAAGCTTCAATGACAAAGAGTGGCAAGAGTGGTATGGCGACAAGCAAAACTGCGCGTGCATCAACTCAGGCGAACTCGACGGTTTGAACCAAAAAGCGGCCGTGAACAAAGTGGCCGAACTGCTCGCCGCCAAAGGCTTGGGCGAGAAGAAAACGACGTGGCGCTTGCGTGACTGGGGCATCAGCCGTCAACGCTACTGGGGCACGCCCATCCCCATCATCCATTGCGATGAACACGGTGCGGTGCCTGTGCCTGAAAAAGACCTGCCTGTGGTGTTGCCGCAAGACTGCATCCCCGATGGCTCGGGCAACCCGCTGCACAGGCATGAAGGGTTTCATGCCGGCGTCACTTGCCCCGTGTGTGGCAAACCCGCTCGTCGCGAGACCGACACGATGGACACCTTTGTGGATTCGTCGTGGTACTTCATGCGCTATTGCGACCCGACCAACGCCGACGCGATGGTGGCCGAAGGTGCGCAGTACTGGGCACCGATGGATCAATACATTGGCGGTATCGAGCACGCGATTTTGCATTTGCTCTACGCACGTTTTTGGACCAAGGTCATGCGCGACATGGGCTTGGTCAAAGTGGACGAGCCGTTCACCAAGTTGCTCACGCAAGGCATGGTGCTCAACCACATCTACTCACGCCGCACCGCCAAAGGTGGCAAAGACTACTTCTGGCCGCACGATGTGGAACATGTGTTGGACGATGCTGGCAAAGTGGTGGGTGCCAAGCTGAAGAATGCCGCCGAGAGCAGTGATGGTTTGTTGCCCGTGGGCACAGCCATCGACTACGAAGGCGTGGGCACCATGTCCAAGTCCAAGAACAACGGCGTGGACCCGCAAGACCTGATTGAAAAATACGGCGCCGACACCGCGCGTCTGTACACCATGTTCACCGCGCCCCCCGAAGCCACCTTGGAGTGGAACGATGCTGCGGTGGAGGGTAGCTACCGCTTCTTGCGTCGTGTGTGGAACTTTGCGCACAAACACGAGGCGACGCTGAAGGCTGCAACGGCCGGCCCTGTGAGCGCCGCCAAACCACGCAAAGAGGCCGCTGATCTGCGCCGCGACATGCACATGGTGTTGAAGCAGGTGAGCTACGACTATGACCGCATGCAATACAACACCGTGGTGTCGGGCTGCATGAAGTTGTTGAACGCGTTGGAAGACTTCAAGTCCGACGGCAGCGAGGGCGACAACGCGGTGTTGTGCGAAGGCGTTTCGGTTTTGCTGCGCATGCTCTACCCCGCATGCCCGCACATCACGGCCAACTTGTGGGCCGAGTTGGGCTACGCGGCCAAGACAGGCGATTTGTTAGACACCGCTTGGCCTGAGGTGGATGAAAGCGCATTGCAGCGGGATGAGCTGGAGCTGATGCTGCAAATCAATGGCAAGTTGCGCGGCTCGGTCTTGGTCAGTGCGACGGCGAACAAAGAGCAAATCGAGCAAGCCGCGTTGGCCACCGACGCCTTCATCAAACAAGCCAATGGCGCTGCACCTAAGAAGGTCATTGTGGTGCCCGGCCGTTTGGTCAACATCGTTGTTTAAGGGTTGATATGCACCACACCACACGCCGCTCATGGTTGATGTCCACCGCATGGCTGGCCACGTTGGGTGGGTGTGGTTTTGAGTTGCGTAAAGCGCCGAATTACGCCTTTCAAACCTTGTTCAGCACCATCCCGGTGGTGTCACCGTTCGGGGCGAAGCTCAAACGCAGCTTGGAATCTTCGGGGCAAGTGGAGGTCATCAACGACCCCCGCCAGATCGAGCGTGCGCAAGTCATCTTTGATCAGCTGTTTGAGTTGCGCGAAAAGATTGTGGTGGGCCGAACCTCGACCGGTGCCATTCGCGAATTCCAGTTGCGCTATCGCTACCGGTTTCGCTTGCGCAACCGAGAGGGCGTGGAGCTGATTCCAGACACTGAAATTTTGCTCACCCGTGACATCAACTTCAATGAGGCCGGTGCTTTGTCGAAAGAGTCTGAAGAGGCCTTGCTCTACAAAGACATGGAAAACGACTTGGTGCTGCAGCTGCAACGTCGCTTGGCGTCGGTTCGCCAAATTTAAACATGCAAGTCGCCAGCGCTCAATTTGCCAACCACTTGCAAGCACAAGCCAGCAAGGGTTTGCGCAGCTTGTACACCTTTCACGGGGATGAGCCGCTGCTGCAGCAAGAAGCGCTGGATGCCCTGCGCCACACCGCGCGCGCGCAAGGCTATACCGAGCGCAGCGTCTACACCGTGGCAGGCGCGCACTTTGACTGGGGTGAGGTGCTGGCCGCAGGCGGCTCGATGAGTTTGTTTGCCGACAAGCAGTTGATTGAAATTCGCATTCCCTCGGGCAAGCCCGGCAAAGAGGGCAGTGCCGCCTTGCAGCAAATCGCCGAACTGTCGGCGGGCAACGACAGCACACTGACGGTGGTGCTGTTGCCGCGCCTAGACAAAGCCACCAAAAGCTCGGCCTGGTTCAGTGCGCTGGAGAACAACGGCATCAGTGTGCAGATTGACCCCATCGAACGTCATGCCTTGCCCACATGGATTGCGCAGCGTTTGGCGGCGCAGCAGCAACGCGTGGCCTCAGGTGAAGCAGGTCAGCACACCTTGCAGTTTTTTGCCGAACGTGTGGAAGGCAACTTGCTGGCCGCGCATCAAGAAATTCAAAAACTCGCGTTGCTATACCCCGCCGGTGAGTTGAGCTTTGAACAGGTGGAGCGTGCTGTGCTGAACGTGGCGCGTTACGATGTGTTCAAGCTGTCGGAGGCGGTGCTCAGTGGTCAGCCCCTGCGCGTGCAACGCATGCTTGATGGCTTGAAAGCCGAAGCCGAAGCCGAAGTGTTGGTGCACTACACCTTGGCCGAAGAAATTCGTGCCTTAAAGCGCGTCAAAGACGCCGTGGCCGCAGGCAAGGCTTTGCCCATGGCTTTGCGAGAGCAACGCATTTGGGGTCCACGCGAACGTTTGTTTGAACGCGTCTTGCCTCGCCTGAGTGTGGGCATGCTCGATAAATTATTGCAATCGGCCCATCAGGTCGATGGCATCGTCAAAGGTTTGAAAACACCAGAATGGCCCGCAGATAACTGGCAGGCCTTGCACCGTTTGGCCATGCGTTTGTGCCGTGCTTGTATGCCGCGCAACGCTTAACTAGGAAACGCACATGACAACTCTCAACATGGCCGATCACATGCACGCCTTGGGCGCACAAGCCAAAGCAGCTTCGGCACACATGGCCAAAGCCTCTGCGGCCGTTAAAAACACAGCGCTGCGCAAACTCGCGGCCTTGCTGCGCGAGAACATCGACGCCTTGCAAGTCGACAACGCCAAGGACATTGAACGCGCGATCGCTGCAGGCCTTGATGCACCGATGGTGGACCGCTTAAAGCTCACCCCCAAAGTGTTGGAAACCTGCGCGCAGGGGTGCGAACAACTCGCCGCCATGCCCGATGTGATTGGCGAAATCATCGGCATGAAACAACAACCCAGCGGCATTCGCGTGGGCCAAATGCGCGTGCCTTTGGGCGTGTTCGGCATGATTTTCGAGAGCCGTCCCAACGTGACGATTGAGGCAGCTTCCTTGTCCATCAAGAGTGGCAACGCCTGTATCTTGCGCGGGGGATCTGAAGCCATTGATTCCAACAAAGCCTTGGCCAAGTTGGTGCAACAAGCCCTGAGCGAGAGTGGTTTGCCCACCGACGCGGTGCAATTGGTGCAAACCACCGACCGTGAAGCCGTGGGCCATCTCATCGCCATGCCCGAATTTGTGGATGTCATCATTCCACGCGGGGGCAAGGGTTTGATTGAACGCATCAGTCGCGAGGCCAAAGTACCCGTCATCAAACACTTGGATGGCAACTGTCACACCTATGTGGACGACCCATGCGACATCGACATGGCGGTGGTCGTGGCCGACAACGCCAAGACGCAAAAGTACAGCCCTTGCAACGCCAGCGAAAGTTTGCTGGTGGCGCGTGGGGTGGCGGCTGAATTTTTGCCAAAGATTGGCGCCATTTATGCCGCCAAAGGTGTGGAAATGCGTTGCTGCCCACAAGCCAAAGCCATCCTCGCCTCAGTCCAAGGCGCCAACCTCAAAGACGCGACCGAGCAAGATTGGTTTGAAGAGTATTTGGCCCCCATCATCAGCGTCAAAGTGGTCGACGGTTTGGATGCGGCCATTGCCCACATCAACCACTATTCGAGCCACCACACCGAATCCATCCTCACGCGCGACCACATGCATGCGCAACGCTTCATGCGCGAGGTGGACTCCTCCAGCGTGATGGTCAACGCCAGCACGCGTTTCGCGGATGGTTTTGAATACGGTTTGGGTGCTGAAATAGGCATTTCCACCGACAAATTCCATGCGCGTGGACCGGTCGGCATTGAAGGCCTGACCTCGCTCAAGTACGTGGTTTTGGGGCAGGGCGAAATTCGCCAGTAAATTGAGGTTGTTTCAAACTAAAAAGCCCCGAAAACTTTTCGGGGCTTTTTAGTTTTACTGACCTTGTGTTTGCTCAAATTTGGGCGAACGCGGGCCTGGTAGCAAACCACGTGTTCCGGTGTTGAATAAGCGTTGGTTTGTGATCCGTCCAATTCGGTAACCAGGATCGCTGACAGAGTTGGCAACTTGATTGATGATGCCTTGAATGAGCAGCCCCACCAAGCCATTTTGATTTTGCTTTCCTTCTGCGTCTGACGCGCTGGCTTTGCCATCCCAAAGTTTCGTATTTGTGCGTGTGTCGATCAAGATCGCCTCAGCTGTTACCACCACACTGCCACCAGCCAAGGCGTTGGTTGCACCATAGTTGGTGATGGTGATGTAAAGCGCGGCATCTGCACCGAAAATCTCATTCAATTTCTTTGGGGGTACTTGGTGCATCTCGCCAGGATTTTGCAGGCCATTCTCCTTGAAGGTTTGATCCACAAGTGCCACGGGAAATACGTAATAGCCAGCCTCAGCCAATGGCAATGTGGTTGATGACATCAGACTGTATGTGGCACGCAGGTCGGAGGTGTTGTTCAACGGTGGCAATACTAAGATGGACTTGGGCTGGTGTTGACGAAATGCCGAATAGTCCACATCAGCTGGCTTGGTGGCGCAACCGGTGAAGGCCAAGGCCGTGACGACTATGGCCAAGAATTTCAAATAACGTGTCATGCCAATCCTTTTTATTTCTTTGCTTTGGACAAGATGAGGTTCATGTAAACCGCAGACTCTGGGAATAATGATTTTTCAGTTTGAAAAGACTGAACAGCTTGGTCACCTTTTCCAGTTTGAAAATACAAATAGCCCAAATGTGCATGGAAGCCTGGTGGCACAGCTTTATTGGTACTGCGAGCTTGTTGATAGTCAGCCTCTAACTTTTCAATTTGTGCCTCAACAGGCGATTTGCCTATGTCGTTGTAAATTGCATAGACTTGGTTTTCATAATCTCCCCACTGGTAGAGGGATTGCCTCGGTGCTGCTGCACAGCCTACAAGAGTAAATAACAGAACTGCACACAGGGTGTTTTGAATACGCATGCTGCTTCCTTTCGATTACTGAGCAGTTTTCCATTGGCCTGATTCAACGCCCTCAACCAAGCGATTGACTGCTTCGCGAATGGCCAAATCAAGCACTTTCCCGTTCAATGTGGAGTCATAACTGGCAGTGCCACCAAAGCCAATCACCTCTCGGTTTGACAAGGCATATTCGCCCGCGCCCTGTACTGAGAAGATGACCTCAGACGTCACGGCATCAACAACGTTGAGCGTGACTTTGGAATAAGCTGTTTGTGTCTTTCCGCGGCCCAAAATTCCAAACAGTTGTTGGTCGCCAACTTCCTTACGACCAAACTCTGTCACGTCTCCCGTGATTACGAAATCAGCACCACTGATCTTTTGTGCTTTGCCTTTAAATTTGGCCTCTTGGCTGATTTCACCCAGGTTGTCACGATCAACCACTTTGAAACGATTCGCTTGCTGCATGTGCGTGATCAAAATGGTCTTGGCTTGACCGCCCAAACGGTCCACACCATCAGAAAACAGGCCCCGCATAAAGCTGGAGCGGTTGTCAAACTTGCCTACTGCAACGGTGCTTTTAGGGCCGCTGTAATTTGTTTTTGCAACTGCGACCTGTTGTGGGGCAACTGTCTGCGATGTTTCTGTCGCGCAACCAGAGAAGAACATCGAAAGAGCACAGAAGACGGGCAGAAAAGAAAATCGAAAAAAGCAGTTCATTAAATACCTTTGAATTATTTAAAAACGAATAATTATAAAATAATAGTTACTAAATAAGTTTAAAAATGTAGCTAATTAAGTGAGTTGTTAGTCAGCGAAAAGGCGGGTCATTTGCTTTTGGTGAAGACCTAGAATTAGCTCCAACCTAGCAAGGACACCATGGTTCCACACCTCATCACGGCCTTGACCGGCCCCATCAACGAGCTTGAGCAACGCATTCTCGATTCCATGCCCGCCATTGAGCGTTGGTTTCGTTTGGAGTGGATGGAGCACACGCCGCCGTTTTACACCTCCGTCGACATTCGCAATGCGGGTTTCAAGCTCGCACCGGTCGACACCAACCTCTACCCCGGTGGCTGGAACAACCTCACGCCCGAGATGCTGCCGCTTGCGGTTCAAGCGGCCATGGCGGCGATTGAAAAAATTTGCCCCGAAGCGCGCAACCTGTTGCTGATTCCTGAGAACCACACCCGCAACACGTTTTATCTGACCAACGTGGCGCAGCTGCAGCGCATCTTCCAGATGGCGGGCCTGAATGTGCGCATTGGCTCCATCAACCCAGAGATCAAAGAGAACACCACCTTCGACTTGCCCAATGGCGGTAGCGTGACGCTGGAGCCTGTGATTCGTAGCAAATACCGCTTGGGTTTGAAGGACTTTGACCCCTGCACCATCTTGCTCAACAACGATTTGAGCGCGGGCATCCCCGGCATCTTGGAAGACTTGCACGAACAACATTTGTTGCCACCCCTGCACGCCGGGTGGAGTGTGCGTCGCAAGAGCAAACACTTCGAGTGTTACGAAGAGGTGTCCAAACGTTTTGGCAAATTGCTGGGCATCGACCCTTGGCTGATCAACCCCATGTTCAACCAGTGTGGCGAAGTGAACTTTGCCGAAGGCACAGGCATGGAGTGCTTGCAGTCCAATGTGGATGCCTTGCTCACCAAAATCAAGCGCAAATACAAAGAGTACGGCATCAACGAAAAACCATTCGTCATCGTCAAGGCCGACAACGGCACCTATGGCATGGGCATCATGACGGTGCGCGATGTGAAAGATTTGGAAGCCCTCAACCGCCGCACGCGCAACAAGATGAGCGTGGTCAAAGACGGTCAGTCGGTCAACCAAGTCATCATCCAAGAAGGCGTGTTGACGCACGAGCAGTTGAACGATGCAGTGGCCGAACCCGTGGTCTACATGATGGACCGTTACGTGGTGGGTGGTTTTTATCGCGTGCATGCAGACCGCGGCATTGATGAGAACTTGAATGCCCCCGGTGCGAGCTTTATTCCACTGGCGTTTGAGCAAAGCGCGCACACCCCGCAACCCGGTATGAAACCAGGTGCGAGCACGCCCAACCGCTTTTACATGTATGGCGTCATTGGTCGCTTGGCCATGTTGGCCGCGAGTTACGAACTCGAAGCCACCGACCCTGAAGCAGAAAATTACGACTGAGGTGAATGATGGATCAACACGGTAAATCGTCGCTTGCGGCGCTCACACTAGGCGCGATTGGCGTCGTTTACGGCGACATCGGCACCAGTGTGCTGTATGCGATGAAAGAGGTGTTTGGGTCGGGGCATGTGGAGTTCACGCCCGACAACATCTACGGCATTTTGTCCATCTTCTTTTGGACCTTGACGGTGATCGTGTCTATCAAATACGTGGCCTTGGTGCTGCGCGCGGACAACCACGGTGAAGGCGGTTTGGTGGCCATGCTGGCCTTGGCATCGATGGCG
This sequence comes from Pseudomonadota bacterium, assembly GCA_041169125.1. GTDB lineage: Bacteria > Pseudomonadota > Gammaproteobacteria > Burkholderiales > Burkholderiaceae_C > Limnohabitans. Next base: position 424 of record JBEEJP010000061.1, on the reverse strand, counting down.
GTGAAAGACCGCCCCGTGCTGCGCCACCGCATGTTGATTGTGGGCATCTTTGGCACCTGTTTGTTTTACGGCGATGGTGTCATCACACCGGCCATTTCGGTGTTGTCGGCGGTGGAAGGTCTGGAGGTGGTGTCGCCTGCCTTTAAGAAATATGTGATCCCTCTCACGCTCATCATCTTGTTTGGCTTGTTTGCGGTGCAAAAGAAAGGCACCAGCGGCATTGGCAAATTTTTTGGCCCCATCACCGTCGTGTGGTTTGCCGCGATTGCAGCATTGGGCGTGTATCACATCGCGTCACACCCAGAAATTTTGTGGGCCATCAGCCCGCACCATGCACTGCGTTTCATCTTCACCGAGCCTGAAGTGACCTTCTTGATTTTGGGTGCGGTGGTCTTGTGTGTGACGGGTGGCGAAGCCTTGTATG
>JBEEJP010000060.1:0-9464 GCA_041169125.1 Pseudomonadota bacterium | reverse complement strand
GAATACGCTCTGTCGTTGTGGTCTTACCAGCGTCAATGTGCGCTGAAATACCAATGTTGCGATAGCGCTCAATGGGGGTATTGCGGGCCATGTTTTACCTTTGAATTTAGAAGCGGAAGTGGCTGAATGCCTTGTTGGCTTCGGCCATGCGGTGAACTTCGTCACGCTTTTTCATGGCACCGCCACGACCTTCAGACGCTTCCAACAACTCGTTGGCCAAGCGCAAAGCCATGGACTTTTCACCGCGCTTGCGAGCGGCTTCTTTCAACCAGCGCATGGACAAAGCCAAGCGACGAACAGGACGCACTTCAACGGGCACTTGGTAGTTAGCACCACCCACGCGGCGGGACTTCACTTCCACCATGGGTTTGACGTTGTTGATGGCCACAGTGAACAACTCGAGCGGATCTTTGCCCGACTTTTGTTCGATTTGCTCCAAGGCACCATAAATGATGCGCTCGGCAACAGCTTTTTTGCCGCCTTCCATGATCACGTTCATGAATTTGGACAGCTCAACATTACCGAATTTTGGATCCGGCAAGATTTCACGTTTAGGGACTTCGCGACGACGTGGCATTGTTTCACCTCATATTGCTTCAGTTGGCATCCTTTCGGACACCGCGAAAGTCATCTTGACTTCCACTTACTCGACCCACACCCAACTCGGATGCTTGGGGTCACTTCGTTTTGCATCGTCTGCCTGACGACCAAAACACCGATTTGCGATTAAGCCTCGCTAAGGCTGGCGGCTGATTAGGCCTTCTTTGGACGCTTAGCGCCGTACTTAGAACGCGATTGCTTACGGTCTTTCACGCCTTGCAAATCGAGCGAACCGCGCACGATGTGGTAACGCACACCTGGCAAGTCTTTGACACGACCACCGCGCACGAGCACAACGCTGTGCTCTTGCAAGTTGTGGCCTTCACCGCCGATGTACGAAATCACTTCGAAACCGTTGGTCAAGCGAACTTTGGCAACTTTACGCAGCGCAGAGTTAGGCTTCTTGGGTGTCGTGGTGTACACACGGGTGCACACGCCACGACGTTGTGGAGAGTTCTGCATCGCAGGGCTTTTGGACTTGATCGTTTCGACCTCGCGCCCCTGACGCACCAATTGATTGATGGTTGGCATTGTTTGTAACGTCCCTAAACGTTGAAATTAAAAGAAAACGTGAATCCCTTCGGAAATTCCGAAAAGCCTTCTAGTGTATCAGCATCAGGGGAAGGAGGCAAATTTAGAGCGAAATGCCTCAAATGGGGTTATTTGACCCACAAACGCACGGAGTCCCATGCGCGGCCCACAAAGCCCGCCTGCTCGACGGTATCCAGCACCAACAAAGGCACATCGACCAGCGGTTTTTGGTCTAGCGTGACCTTCAAGGCCCCCACCGCTTGCCCGCGGTTGAGTGGTGCCACCAAGGGCTCTGGACGGGCCACTTGGGTTTGAATACGGCCGCCAGCCCCCGCAGGCACAGCCACCACAATGGGCGCCATGCGGCCCAATTTGACTTGGCTGCCACGGCCTTTCCACACATTGGGCGTGACCACGGCTTGGTTGGCATCAAACAGCTTGATGGCATCAAATGCGGTGTAGCCCCAGTTCAACAACTTTTGCGACTCTGTGGCGCGCGCGTTTTCACTAGAAGCCCCCAACACAATCGACAGCAAACGGCGCTGACCGACGCCGGGCGCTTCACGCTTGGCGGTGGCAATCAAGCAAAAGCCAGCCGCATCGGTATGGCCTGTTTTCAGACCGTCCACGCTGGGGTCACGAAACAGCAACAAGTTGCGGTTGTTCTCGTTGGCCGCAGGCGTGCCGGGATAACGGTACTTTTTGATGGCGTAGTAGCCCACGTAATCGGGAAAGTCTTGCATCAAACGACTGGCCAAGATGCTCAAGTCACGCGCCGTGGTGGTGTGACCGGGCTCGGTGAGACCCTCTGGGTTTTTGTAGCCCGTGGACTTCATGCCCAACAACTTCGCCTGCGCATTCATCATTTGCACAAAATGCTCGACTGTGCCGCCCACACCCTCAGCCAGCGCCATGGTGGCATCGTTGCCCGACTGAACAATCATGCCTTTGATGAGGTCTTCGACGGGCACCTTCATCTTGGGATCGATGAACATACGCGAGCCGGGCATCTTCCAGGCACGTTCGCTCACGCCAAAGGTTTGTTGCAAGGTGATTTTTTTGGCCTTGAGTGCATCAAACACGATGTAGGCCGTCATCAGTTTGGTCAAGGAGGCAGGCTCAATCGGCTTATCTGCATCCAGTTCGGCCAAGGTTTGCTGTGCGGTCACGTCCACCAACAAGTAAGCCCGCGCTGCGATTTCAGGCGGTTGCGGCACCACTTGGGCTTGCACGTGCAACATGCCCATCAAACCCATCAAAAAACCAATGCAGGTGGTGCGCAAAAATCGTGTCATGGCGGCCTAGGAATGAAAAACAAGAAAAAGAATGGGGCAAGTCATGCCAAGCCTAGCCTTGCAAATGGCGCACCACCAAACTCTTGAGAAGCGGCAATTGTCCATGAAAGAAATGCCCGCCACCCGGCACCACTGTCACGGGCAGGCTTTGCGGGCGCGCCCAATCCATCACCGAAGCCAAGGACACGGTGTCATCTTGCTCGCCGTGCACCACCAAGGTTTTGTCATGCAATTCAGGCGCAATCGGCGCCACCGTGAAGCGCTGCGCTGCCGTCCCCACAAACGCCACTTTTTCAATCGTGCGATGCGCTTGCAGCTCGGCCAATGCATGGCTCGCCACAAAAGAGCCAAATGAGAAACCTGCAATCGCCAGCGAACCATTGGACGCCACTTGCTCGACCACACGCAAAAAATCACGCGCCTCGCCCGTGCCTGCATCGTGCTCGCCCGCTGAGGCGCCTACGCCACGAAAGTTAAAGCGCACCACGGTCCAGCCACACTGAACAAAAGCCCGCGCCAAGGTTTGCACCACTTTGTTGTCCATGGTGCCGCCAAACAAAGGGTGCGGATGCGCCACGATGGCCACGCCACGCGACGCCCCTTCGGGCTCGTCACGCAAGGCCTCAATCACGCCCGCTTCGCCTTGCAACGTGATTTTTTGAGTTTGTGAATTCATGTCTTAGCGTCCTACGTTGGCAGGTACCACCAAGCGCTCCACCACTTGGCCATTTTTCAGATGGCTTTCGACAATGTCGTTCACATCCTGTTTGTCCATCACGGTGTACCAAACACCTTCTGGGTACACCACCGCCACTGGGCCGCCCGCACAGCGATCTAAACAACCCGCCTTGTTCACGCGCACACCGCCCACACCCGCAAGACCGGCCGCCTTGACTTGGGCTTTGCAGTGGTCAAACGCCTCTTGGGCGGCGTGATTGGCGCAGCAATCTTGGCCGTTGTCACGTTGGTTGAGGCAGAAAAAAATATGGTGTTTGTAATACGAGGTTTGGGTCATACGAAGAATTTTAGTTTTGCGTGCTGCGCTCGCGCGACAAACGCACCAGCGCCAGCATCAGCACCGCATAGGGCCAAAGCCATCCCAGCCATTGCACTAGGCCGTGAAACCGGATGAAGCGCCCCTGCTCCCAGGTTTGCAAGGTCTGCGCAAAGTAAGCACTTTCGGGCGATTGATTGAGCACGCTCTGTTGAACCAACACAGCCAGCAACAAAAACGTCCAAGCCGCACGCGCGGACAAAGGCAAAAACACCAGCGCCACCATGCAACCAAAAATCAGCCCCAAGGTCACTGGCAAATCCAACCAAGTCCACGCATGCGCAGGCCCGTAACTCAGCGCGGCAGACAAGGCACTCATCCCCAAAGCCAAAGCCAACACCGCCAGCAAATACATAAAGCGCTGTCCCGCTTGACGAATGACGCCAAAGCCCAACAGACAAGGCACCAACAAGCCCAACATCACGCACAACAACTCTGCGCCAGGCAGCAACGGCTCTAACTCGAAAGCGCGCAGAGGAATCCAATCTTCAAACGGCGTGGCCTCAAACATGCTGGTCAACGCATCTTCGACGCGTTCCCACACTTGGCCCAAGCCCAATGGCACCGCCACTGGAAACAGCAAGGCCGCAGGCCACACCGCCATCAACACCAAGGCCATGTAGGCGTCACGCACAAACCAGCGTGCGCGGAACTGACTCCAACGGCGCAACAATCCCAAGTGCTCTAACGAATTCGCCAACACAGCACCCGCAAAAGCACCCACGGTGTTGAGTAAAAAATCAGGCAGCGATGGCACCCTGGCTGGCAAATAACTTTGCAAGCCCTCCATCGCCAGCGACAGCACAGCAGCAGCCAAGGTGGGCACCAACACCACACGGGTGCGCCACCCCATGCGCATGGCACTCAAGGTCAAGAAAAAGCCCAGCGGTGCGTAGCCCAAGACGTTGGCCACCACATCAAACCCCAACCAATATTTGGGCCACGGTGCCGCCAAGAAGGCCCACGTCCAAATGCCTTGGTCTCGCCAGTGATCAAACGGGTAAAGGCTGGCGTAAATGATCAACGCCACGCAGATTTGCGACAGGGGCCAAGCGGAAGTGGTGCGCATGGTCCAGCCGCTCGTTTAGAAAGGTTTGACCACGACCAAAATCACGGCCAAGGTCAGCAACACCACAGGCACCTCGTTGAACCAACGAAACCACACATGGCCGCGTGTGTTGGTGTGTGTTTCAAACTTGCGAAGCAAGCGGCCACAGGCATGGTGATAGCCCAACACCAGCAGCACGATGGTCAGTTTGGCGTGCATCCACCCGTTACCTTCGCCCAACAGACCAATGCCGTAATGCAACCACAACACCAAGCCCAAAGCCACAGCAGGGACCATCAGCAACGTTGTGAAACGCATCAACTTGCGCGCCATTAACAGCAATCGCGCTTGCTCGACGTCTGAGCCCTCGGGCACCATCGCCAAATTCACAAAAATGCGCGGCAAATAAAACAAGCCGGCAAACCAGCTGGCCACGAAGATGATGTGAAAAGATTTGATCCAAAGCATGCGTGCAGTTTAGCCGCGCGCAAAAAAAGCCCGACACAAGGTCGGGCCAAGTCGCCGGGTGGTTTTGACACATCCGGCGCCCGCCTAGGGAGGAAAAGCGGGGAGCAGCAAGCTGCCCGAAAGCAATCTAACAAACACTTCTCATCTGCTCATTGGGGCTAATACCCCCCTTTGCACGCGGGTGACACTTGTAAACAGGCACAATTTCAACCATGCAACACCCATTCGCCTCTTTTCCCGCCAACCGCCCACGCCGCCTGCGCCGTGACGACTTCACCCGTCGCTTGGTGCGCGAACACGCCTTGAGCGTGAACGACTTGATTTACCCCGTCTTCGTGCTCGAAGGCGAAAAACGCCGCGAAGCCGTGGCCTCCATGCCTGGCGTGGAGCGTTTGAGCTTGGACTTGCTGCTGCCCGTGGCCGAACAATGCGTGAAGTTGGGCATTCCTGTGATGGCCTTGTTCCCCGTCATCAGCAGTCACCTCAAAACCCCCGATGGCGTGGAAGCCACTAACCCCAATGGTTTGGTCCCACATGTGGTGCGCGAGCTGAAAAAGCGCTTTCCTGAACTGGGCGTGATGACCGATGTGGCGCTCGACCCCTTCACCAGCCACGGCCAAGACGGTTTGCTGGACGACACCGGCTACATCTTGAATGATGAAACCACGGCCATGCTGGTCAAGCAAGCCATGACCCAAGCCGATGCTGGCGTGGACATCGTGGCCCCCAGCGACATGATGGACGGACGCATTGGGGCCGTTCGCCAAGCCCTCGAAGCCCGGGGCCACATCCACACCCGCATCATGGCCTACAGCGCCAAATACGCCAGCGCGTTTTATGGCCCCTTCCGCGACGCGGTGGGCTCGGCCTCCAACCTAGGCAAGGCCGATAAAAAGGTTTACCAAATGGACCCCGGCAACACCGATGAGGCGTTGCGCGAAGTCGCGCTGGACATCGCCGAAGGCGCCGACATGGTGATGGTCAAACCGGGCATGCCCTACCTCGATGTGGTGCGTCGCGTGAAAGACGAATTCAAAGTTCCCACCTTCGCCTACCAAGTGAGTGGCGAATACGCCATGCTCAAAGCGGCCGCACAAAACGGCTGGCTGGACCACGACGCGGTGATGATGGAGAGTTTGCTCGCCTTCAAGCGCGCAGGTGCCGATGGTGTGCTGACCTACTTTGCCATTGACGCTGCGAAAAAACTGCACGGATTGTCTTGATGCAGCTACCCGAAGTTCGCTGGTCACACCTCGTCACGGCTGCCGCTTCGGGCCTTTTGTTCAGTCTGTCGTTTCGACTGAATCAGTTCTTTGATGCGCAGTTTGTTTACGCCGCCGGCATCAGCTTGTTGTTCTTGCCTGCAGGGGTGAAGTTGCTGGCCGTGTTGGTGGGCCGCTTGCCCGCGATCTTGGGTCTATTGGTCGTCGGCATTTATTTGGGCGCGGGCATTTGGCCCGACAAACCGATGTCTTCCATCGTCTACTTTGCGGTGGTGAGTTTGATGACCTACCCCATCGCCGCGTTTGGTTTGATGCATCTGTTGCACATCCAGCGCGACTTGAGCAATCTTCGCTACCACCACATCGTATGGCTCTCACTGGCAGCCAGCGTGCTCAACGGCGTGGTGCACAACTGGCTGTACTGGACCCAAGGCGTCACCGCCAGCGAAGAGCTTTGGCAAAAGAGCGCGGCCATGGCTCTGGGTGACTTCATGGGTTGCTTTGTGGTGGTGGCTTTGTTTCATGCCACCATGAACGTGTTGCGCAGTGTGCGCCACACGCCGCCCACCGACTGATTTAGCCCACGTGCTTGGCAAAAAATGCCAAGGTACGCTTGAGCGCGAGCTTGGCCGATTCCTCTTGATAAGCGCCTCGATGGTCACAGTTGAACCCATGGTGCGCTGGGTACAAATGCACCTCCACCTCGGGATGAGCTTGCTTGAATCTCTCAACCGTTTCTAGTGGAATCCAGTGGTCTTCTTCGGCGTAATGCGCCAGCACGGGGCACGAGGCATGACGCGCAATCTCTTCATCCGTGGTGGAGCCTCCGCCGTAATACGGCACCGCAGCACTCAAGCCCTTCACCAGCGCAGCCGCACGCCACGTCAGCAAACCGCCCCAGCAATACCCCACGATGCCCACCTTGCCACCGCTGGTTTGCGCGGCATAGTTCACAGCGGCTTGCACATCAGCCATCACACCTGGTGCGGGCAAGGCTTCCACCGCGGTTTTCAACACCATGCCCGCTTGCATATCGTCCGGTGTGTAGCCCAACTCAACGCCATGTTTGGCGCGGTGAAACGTGGCCGGCGCGACCGCCAAATAGCCCTGTGCGGCGTAGCCATCGGCCACCTCACGGATGTGCGCGTTGACGCCAAAAATTTCTTGCAACACCACAATCGCCCCCTTGGGTGCGCCCTTGGGGTGTGCCACATAAGCGGGAAATTCAAAGCCATCGGCGGCGTGAAGTCGAACGGTCATAAGAGCCTCTCTCTCTAAGTTTTGCAAAGTCAGTATCAAACAGGTTACTCTGTTTTTTGTCGCTTGGGTGTATCGTGCCAAGCATCTGTAGACCCTGCACACAGGAGGCACATGTGAAGCCCGTTCTCTTAATCACTGGCGCCAGCCGAGGCATTGGCGCCGCCACCGCCGTCTTGGCCGCGCAACAAGGCTGGGCCGTGGCTGTGAACTACGCCAGCAATTCAGCCGCTGCACACAGCGTGGTGCAACACATCACAGACGAGGGCGGCACTGCCATCGCGGTGCAGGCAGATGTGGGCGATGAAGCGCACATCTTGCGCATGTTTGCCGAGGTAGACCGCCAACTGGGGCGCATCAGCGGCTTGGTCAACAACGCGGGCGTGGTCGACGTGACGGCCAAGGTGCAAGACCAAAGCTGGGCGCGATGGGAGCGCATGATGCGCATCAACGTGTTGGGCTCGTTCGCCTGTGCCCGCGAAGCCGTGCGGCGCATGAGCACCGCGCATGGGGGATCAGGCGGCAGCATTGTCAATGTGTCGAGTGCGGCCGCACGCATCGGCGCACCGGGCCAATATGTGGATTACGCCGCCGCGAAAAGCGCGATCGATGCCTTCACCCTTGGCTTGGCCAAAGAAGTGGCCAACGAGGGCATTCGCGTCAACGCCGTGCGCCCCGGATTGATTGACACCGACATCCACGCCTCGGGGGGTCTGCCCCACCGTGTGCGTGACTTGGCCCACTTGGTACCCATGCAGCGAGGTGGCACGGCGCAAGAAGTGGCGCAAGCCATCGTGTGGTTGCTCAGCGATGCTGCCAGCTACACCACCATGAGTTTGATGGAAGTCTCAGGCGGACGTTAAGCGGCAAAGCCCCCCGCCAAGGCATGACGCCAATAGTCCACAAAGGCCGTCACCGCGCGCGGCACGTGCGGCGAATAAGGGCGAATCGCATACAACTGTTCGGCAAATGCCCCCACCGGCTGCCAGTCGGGCAACACCTGCACCAACTTGCCTTGTTGCAACGCAGCTTGTGCGCTGAAGTCGGGCAACAGCGCCACCCCTAAGCCTGTCAGGGCAGCCTCGCGCAAGGCTTCGCTGTTGTTCGCGGCAAGCTGCCCCGTCACCGGCACGGTCACACGATCTTCCTTGCCTTTGTGTTTCACACGGGCCAATGTCCAAGTCGGCGTGTCTTGCGCGCGCAGGTAATGCAGGCAGTTGTGCGTTTGCAAATCCGCCGGTGTTTGCGGCGTGCCCGCGCGGCGCAAATACGTTTTGCTGGCCACCAACACAGAATGGGTGCTGCACAAGGTCCACGCCACATGCGTGTCGGGCGGGCGAGCGGTATGGCGAATAGCCAAGTCAAAACCTTCCGTGGCGAGGCTGCTGAGTCGGTCTGACATGTCGAGCTCTAAGCGCACGTTGGGGTACTCACGTAAAAAGTCTGCCACACGCGGGGCGAGTTGCTGACGGGCAAATGCCACAGGCGCCGTCACACGCAACAAGCCGCTGGGCACGCCTGCCAAATCGCGCACCTGCGCAAAGCTGTGCTCAATTTGCTCAAACGAAGCGCGCGTGTCGTCCACCAAGCGCTGCCCCGCTTCCGTCAAGCGCACGCTGCGGGTGGTGCGCTGCACCAAGGGCACGCGCGCGGCACGCTCGAGTTCGGCAATGCGTTGGCTCATGGCTGCCTTGCTCACGCCCAATCGGGCCGCAGCAGCGGTGTAGCTGCCTTGTTGGGCCAGCACACTCAGCCAATGCAAGTGGTGCCAGAGTTCGCTGATTTTTTGATCATTCATGGCTTGATTGTTCACTATTTTGAACAATCAATTCAGACTTTATGGCTTGTTGACCCATCGAGCGCTGCCTAAACTGCAGGACATCTTTATTCACGAGGCCCTCTATGACACACGCCATCGCCCATCACGTTCAAGGCGCCGCCTTTGCCGGCACCAGCACACGCCACCAAGCTGTGACCAACCCTGCCAC
>JBEEJP010000059.1:0-9481 GCA_041169125.1 Pseudomonadota bacterium | reverse complement strand
TGGAAGGTGATGCGGCTGTTGGCATCGTCATACACCGCGTACATGGCGCGGGTGTCGCCATCGCGGGGCTGACCGACCGAGCCGACGGTGGCAATCCATGAGCGATGGCGCATCACCGGCACGGGCACACCCGGGGTGGGGGTGAACGACATCAAGCCGCGGCCCGCGCCTTGGTAGTAAAGGCTTTGGTGGTGCACATGCCCTACAAACACGTGGGAGTGGGCGTGTTCTTGGCTCGCCGCATCCAAGCATTGCTGAGCGCTGCGTTCGTTGTCGATGTAGCGCCAGTCTTTGGGTTGGTGTGCGCTGGCGTGAACCAGCAGCATGTGCTCGATGCGTTGGGTGAGAGGGATGTGTGCCAAGAAGCGACGGCAAGCGGGTGGGAGCTGTTGGTACGTCCACGCCGCAGCGACGGCGCCTAGGCTGCCCTCGGCCTGGGGTGGGGTGACGGCCATGGCGTCGTGGTTGCCTTGGAGCACCACCGCGCCTTCGTGGTGCAGCGCCATGACAGCTTCCACGACGGGCAAGGGGTCACCGCCGTAGCCCACGATGTCACCCAAGATGGCCCATTTGTCGATGCCTTGTTCGCGTGCGTGTGCCATGCAGGCCTGCAGGGCTTGTAGATTGGCGTGAATGTCTGACAGCAAAGCCCATTTCATGTGGCGTGTCTCCTGTTGGCGTGATGCCCATCATGCGCGGTGTGGCTGATGGCAAGCTTGCAATACATCAAGGCTTGGTTATTTTTTTAATTCTCTGCGCTTCTTCCCGCGCGAATTTGGTCGGCGGTTTGGCCCGTCCAATGGCGAACGGCGCGCATGAAGCTTTTGTCGTTGGCAAATCCTACGTCGGCCGCAATTTGTTTGATGGGTTTTTTGGTTTTCAGCAGCAAGTGCATGGCACGTTCGCGGCGCACGCTGTCTTTGAGTTGTTGCAGCGACGCACCTTCGTCTTGCAACTGGCGATGCAAGGTGCGCGGGGACATGTGCAGCAGTGCCGCCAAGTCCTCGGCGTTGCGCGTGGCGTGCGGGTGCTCGGCCAAAGCTTGGCGCACTTTTTCCACCAACAAACGGTCGCGACGGTAGGGGCGCACCGTCAGCAGCAAGGCGCGTTGCAACATGCGTTGCAAGGCCGCTTCGTCGCGGCGCACGGGCAGTTGCAAATAGCCTGCGTCAAAGCTGATGCGACTCACGGGCGCCTCGAATTGGGTCGGGCCGTCAAATAACACACGGTAGCTGGCTTGGTGAGGCGGGGGGGCAAAGTGCAACTCGGTTTGGCTCAGGTCAATGCGCGAGTCGGTGAGCCAACTGGCCACCCCCAGCGCATTGCGCAACACCGAGACGGTGCAAAACTCGCGCATGGTGCCCAAGTCGTGCTGCTCGTGCAACGCAAGGCGGGCGGTGTGTTTGTCGCTGGTGAGGTGCAGCGCAATGTCGTCGGTCAACAGGTTGTGGTGGCGGCACCACCGCTGCATGGCCACCCCCAGCGTGGGTGCGGTGAGGCTGGCGCGCACCAGCATGCCGTAGCTGCCCCAAGGCAAGCGGCGGCGAAACCAGCCCAAAGCCTCGTCGTCAAGCTCGCGCATGGCGGTTTCGCTCATCCACTCCATTTGCAAGGTGGTCACGCGGGCGTGGGCCGAGTGGAGTTGGCTTGGCGTGATTTGTGCCTTGCGTAAGGCGCTGCTGGGGTCCAAGCCGCGCTGCGCATAGGCCTCGGTCATGGCGCGTATAAACGCCATCGGGGTTTCGGCGCGGGTGGGGTTGTTGGGGTTTGCCATAGGTGGTGATATTTTGGCAGGATTTGCAACCTGCCTGTCAGCCACGTGCCATGGGGTGCGCCCTATGCTTGCAAGCCATGCACACAAGGAAAACACGATGACTGTTTTGCAAACCCAACTCAATTCACGCTCGGCCGATTTCGTGGCCAACGCTGCGGCCATGCAGCAAGTGGTCGATGATTTGCGCCTGCACTTAGAGCGCATGGCCCAAGGCGGCGGCGAAGCCGCTCGCGCCAAACACACCGCACGCGGCAAGCTGCTGCCCCGTGACCGTGTGCAAATGTTGCTCGACCCCGGCACGCCTTTCCTCGAAGTGGCGCCACTCGCCGCGCTCAACATGTACAACAACGATGCGCCTTGCGCGGGTGTGATTGCGGGCATTGGCCGTGTGAGTGGCGTGGACTGCATGATCGTGTGCAACGACGCCACGGTGAAGGGCGGCACCTACTACCCCATGACCGTCAAGAAGCACTTGCGTGCCCAAGAAATTGCGCAGCAAAACAACTTGCCTTGCATTTACTTGGTGGACTCGGGCGGTGCCAACTTGCCCAACCAAGACGAGGTGTTCCCAGACCGTGACCACTTTGGCCGCATCTTCTTCAACCAAGCCAATATGAGCGCGCAAGGCATTGCGCAAATCGCGGTGGTGATGGGCAGCTGTACCGCCGGTGGCGCGTATGTGCCGGCCATGAGCGATGAAACCATCATTGTGAAAAACCAAGGAACCATCTTTTTGGGTGGCCCCCCCTTGGTGAAGGCCGCCACGGGCGAAGTGGTGAGTGCCGAAGACTTGGGCGGTGGCGATGTGCACACCCGCTTGTCGGGCGTGGCCGACCACTTGGCCCAAAACGATTTGCATGCGCTGTCGCTGGCGCGCCAAGCTGTCAAGAACTTGAACGCGCACAAAGCGCCCCACATTGCCACGCACGCCCCCGTGCCACCCAAGTACGACGCCCAAGAGTTGTACGGCGTCATCCCCACCGACACGCGCAAACCGTTTGATGTGCGCGAGATCATTGCCCGCATCGTCGACGGCTCAGAGTTTGATGAGTTCAAAGCCCGCTTTGGCACCACGCTGGTGTGTGGCTTTGCGCGCATCGAAGGCATGCCCGTGGGCATCATTGCCAACAACGGCATTTTGTTCAGCGAGTCCGCCTTGAAGGGCGCGCACTTCATTGAGTTGTGCTGCCAACGCAAAACACCGCTGGTGTTTTTGCAAAACATCACCGGCTTCATGGTGGGCCGCAAGTACGAGAACGAAGGCATTGCCCGCAACGGCGCCAAGATGGTGACCGCGGTGGCCACCGCAGCGGTGCCCAAATTCACCGTCATCATTGGGGGCAGTTTTGGCGCGGGAAACTACGGCATGTGTGGTCGTGCCTACAGCCCACGCTTTTTGTGGATGTGGCCCAACGCACGCATCAGCGTCATGGGCGGCGAACAAGCCGCCAGCGTGTTGGCCACGGTCAAGCGCGATGGCATTGAAGCCAAAGGTGGCCAATGGAGCGCCGAAGAAGAGCAAGCGTTCAAAGACCCCATTCGCCAACAGTACGAACACCAAGGCCACCCCTATTTCGCCACCGCGCGTCTGTGGGACGACGGCGTGATCGACCCCGCTGACACACGCCGTGTGTTGGCCTTGGGCTTGAGCGCCTCGCTGAATGCGCCCATCCCTGAGACCAAGTTTGGTCTCTTCCGCATGTAAGGAGGCCACGATGTACCAGACCCTTGAGATTGAACGCCATGGTCGTGTCGCCACCGTGTGGATGAACCGACCCGATGTGCACAACGCCTTTGACGAAACCCTCATTGCCGAACTCACCGCCGCCTGCGAAGCACTTGACGCTGACGCCAGCGTGCGCGTGGTGGTGTTGGCCGGACGTGGCAAAAGTTTTTCAGCCGGCGCGGACCTGAACTGGATGAAACGTGCCGCGCAAAACGGCGTGGAAGACAACCTGCGTGACGCCCGTGCCTTGGCGCGCATGCTGCGCGTGTTGGCCGAAATGAAAAAACCCACCATCGCGCGTGTGCAAGGCGCAGCGTTGGGCGGTGGCACAGGTTTGACGGCTGCGTGCGACATCGCAGTGGCCTCAACCAAGGCGGTGTTTGCCACCTCCGAGGTCAAGTTCGGCATCATCCCCTCGGCCATCAGCCCTTATGTGGTGCGAGCCATTGGCGCGCGTCAGAGTTATCGCTACTTCCAGTCGGCCGAGCGCATCGACGCGCTGCGCGCACGCGAACTCGGTTTGGTGCACGAGGCGGTTGAGCCCGAGCAGCTCGACGCCAAAGTGCAAGAGATTGTGGACGCCTTGATTCAAGGTGGCCCGCTGTCGCAAGCCGCCGCGAAAGACTTGATTCGCGCGGTGGACAACAAACCCATCCATGACGCGGTGGTGGAAGACACCGCGCAACGCATTGCGCAACTGCGTGCCACGCCTGAAGCTCAGGATGGCTTGTCCGCATTTCTTGACAAGCGCCAACCCGCTTGGCTTGCTTGAAGGAGCACCTCATGTTCAAAAAAATTCTCATTGCCAACCGTGGCGAAATCGCCTGCCGCGTTGCAGCGACAGCCAAGCGCATGGGCATCAAAACCGTGGCCGTGTATTCAGACGCCGACGCACAAGCCAAGCATGTGCAGGTGTGTGACGAAGCCGTGCACATTGGCGGCAGCGCGCCCAAAGACAGCTACTTGCGCTGGGAGCGCATCTTGCAAGCCGCCAAAGACACGGGTGCGCAAGCCGTGCACCCCGGCTACGGCTTCTTGAGTGAGAACGAAGACTTCGCCAAAGCCTGTGCGGCTGCAGGGCTGGTGTTCATTGGCCCACCCGCCTCTGCCATTTTGGCGATGGGTTTGAAGGCGGAGTCCAAACAACTCATGGAAAAAGCAGGCGTGCCCTTGGTACCCGGCTACCACGCCGCCGACCAAGACCCTGCCTTGTTGCAGCGCGAAGCCGACCGCATTGGCTACCCCGCGCTCATCAAAGCCAGCGCCGGTGGGGGTGGCAAAGGCATGCGCGTGGTCAACAGCAGCGCCGAGTTTGCCGATGCCTTGGCCAGTTGCAAACGCGAAGCCATCAACAGCTTTGGCGACGATGCGGTGCTGATTGAAAAATATGTGCAACGCCCACGCCACATTGAAATTCAAGTGTTTGGCGACACGCACGGCAACTGCGTGTACTTGTTTGAGCGTGATTGTTCGGTGCAACGCCGCCACCAAAAAGTGTTGGAAGAAGCCCCTGCCCCAGGCATGACCGAAGCGCTGCGCCAACAAATGGGCGAGGCCGCAGTGGCCGCTGCCAAAGCCGTGAACTATGTGGGTGCGGGCACGGTGGAGTTCATCGTTGAGCAAACTGCGTATGACAAACCAGAGTCCATGAAGTTTTATTTCATGGAAATGAACACGCGCTTGCAGGTGGAACACCCCGTGACCGAAGCCATCACCGGGTTGGACTTGGTGGAATGGCAACTCCGCGTGGCCAGCGGCGAGCCGCTGCCTTTGCAGCAAAGTGATTTGCGCATTCACGGCCACGCCATCGAAGCGCGCATTTGCGCCGAGAACCCAGACAACAACTTCTTGCCCGCCACCGGTACCTTGTCGGTGTACCGCAAGCCTGCGTGCAGCAGCTTCGCCATCAGCGACATCCGCGTCGACGACGGCGTGCGGGAAGGCGACAGCATCAGCCCGTTTTATGACTCGATGGTGGCCAAGCTCATCGTGCATGGCGACACGCGCGAGCAAGCGCTGGCGCGTTTGGACGAAGCGCTGTCGCAAACACGCATTGTGGGGTTGACCACCAATGTGCAGTTCTTGCGTCACATCATTCGCACCGATTCATTTGCCACGGCCAAGCTTGACACCGCGTTGATTCAGCGCGAGGACAAGGCCTTGTTTGGTCAAGAGGCGGTGGGCTTGTCGCTGGCGGCGGCCTCGGTGGTGGCCTACACGCTGCACGCAGAACAAGCGCAAGTGGGTCACGACCCTTTCAGTCAACGCGACGGCTGGCGCGCTTATGGCGTGGCCACACGTGTGTTTGGTTTTCAATTTCATGGCGCAAGCTACACCGCCTTGTTGAGCTACTTGCATGACGGCGGTTTGCAACTGTCTGTGGGCGAGGGCGACGACGCCGTGAGCGCCCCTTTGCTGTGGCGCGCCGAAGGCGATGCGCTGCACGTGAGCTTTGCAGGCCAAACCGCCTGCGTGCAAGTGTTTGTGGAAACCCAAGCCCACGAAGACGTGGCGCACGTGTTTGCACCGCAAGGCGCCACCCGCATCACCGTGGTGGATGCGTTGGCCCATGCCGGTGAAACGCAAGAGGCCGGTGGCCGCTTGACCGCCCCCATGCCTGGCAAGGTGGTGTCGTTTGCCGTCAAGGCGGGCGACAAGGTGAAAGCAGGCCAAGCGCTGGCCGTCATGGAAGCGATGAAAATGGAGCACACCATTGCCGCGCCGGCAGATGGTGAAGTGTTGGAACTGCTCTATGCACCGGGTGACCAAGTGACGGAAGGTGCTGAGCTTTTGAAATTGAAAGTGTGATCGTATGTTGAAGTCTTTGCCGCATCGCGTGCGTTTGATTGATGTGGGCCCGCGCGATGGCCTGCAAAACGAAAAGCAGCCTGTGCCTGCCGCCGTCAAGGTAGAGCTGGTGCACCGCTTGCAAGCGGCAGGGCTCAAAGAAATTGAAGTCACCAGTTTTGTGTCGCCCAAATGGGTGCCACAAATGGCGGACAACGCCGAGGTGATGGCCGGTGTTTACCGTCAGTCCGATGTGCGCTACTCGGTGCTCACGCCCAATTTGCAAGGCTTTGAAGCGGCCCTGAAAACCAAGCCGGATGAGATTGTGGTGTTTGGTGCGGCGAGCGAGGCCTTCAGCCAAAAGAACATCAATTGCTCCATTGCCGAAAGCATTGAGCGCTTCGCGCCCGTGGTGAAGGCCGCACGCGATGCCGGCATTGCGGTGCGTGGTGCCATGAGCTGCACTGTGGGCTGCCCCTATGAAGGTGACATTGCGCCTGAGCGGGTGGGCTACTTGGCCGGTTTGATGAAAGGCATTGGCGTGCAGCGCGTGGATGTGGCCGACACCATTGGTGTGGGCACGCCGCGCAAGGTGCAAGCGGCCATTGAGGCCACGCTCAAACACTATGCGCTCAACGATGTGTCGGGCCATTTCCATGACACCTATGGTCAAGCTCTGAGCAACACCTTCGCGGCCTTGCAGATGGGCGTGTGGAATTTCCAGTCATCCGTGGCGGGCTTGGGCGGCTGCCCGTATGCCAAAGGCGCCACGGGCAATGTGGCCACCGAAGATGTGGTGTACCTGTTGCACGGTCTGGGCATTGACACGGGCATTGATCTGGACCAACTGATTGATGCGGGCGTGTTCATCAGCGAGGCTTTGGGGCGGCAACCCAATTCCCTCGTCTCACGCGCGGTTTTGAACAAACGCGCCGCTTGAGGTGCGGGTGTTCGCTGACAATGCCAACCATGTGTGGAAGCGAACTTACCCCCAAACCTCAAGGTCTCACCCCGTCAGATGTGCGTTTGCAAGCGCAGGCGGCGCGGGTGTTGCAAAGCACAGAGGCGCCACCGTCACCGTGCATCTCGATTTGCCGTATGTCCGACGACACCACGTATTGCGAGGGCTGCTGGCGATCGCTCGATGAAATCGCAGGCTGGGCCCAACGCAGCGCCGAAGGCAAACGTGCCGTGTGGCACACCATCCGTGAACGCTTGGAGGCGCATGCATGAAAACCATCACCTGTTACCTCGACTTTATTTCGCCCTACGCCTACCTCGCGTTTGAGGCCTTGCCCCAGCACCTGATGGGTGTGAGCCACCGCATGGTTTACAAGCCCGTGTTGTTTGCGGCCATGCTCAAACACCACGGTCAACTGGGGCCGGCCGAAATTGCTGGCAAACGCGAGTGGACGTATCGCCAAGTGCTGTGGCAAGCCAAGCAACTTGGCGTGCCGCTGGACATGCCCTTGTCGCATCCGTTTAACCCGCTGGCCTTGTTGCGCTTGGCGGTGGCGTGCAGTGCCGAAGGCGAGCCCAACCGCTATGTGTGCGAAACCCTCTTCAAACATGTGTGGCAAGGCGGGGCTGTCGCAGACGATGTGGCGCGTTTGCACACGCTCGCGCAGCAGTTGGCGCCACAGCGTTCGGTGGACGCCGCAGAGGTGAAAGACCAACTCAAGGCCAGCACCGAAGAAGCCATTGCGCGTGGTGTGTTTGGTGTGCCCACGTTTTGCGTGGATGACAAGGTGTTTTGGGGCTTGGACGCTTTGCCCATGATGCGCGCCTATCTTGATGGAGATCAATGGTTTGACACCGCTTGGGACGGCGCTGCAAGCATCCAGCAAGGCATCAAGCGTTGAATGGGGCATTGCCCTGACAATGCCTTATGCCCAACGCTTTTAATTTTTCTGCCTCCCCGTTTGACTGTTTAACGCCTGACCAACAGCGCTTGGTGCGCGACAGCGTGGACGTGGTGTACTACCCCGAGGGGGCGGCTATTTTGGATGTGGGCGCCGTGCCCACGCACTTGTTTGTCATCATCAAAGGCTTTGTCACCCAGTACGACGGTGACGAAGTGATCACCACCTATGGCCCCGACGACACCTTTGACGGTCGAGGTTTGGTGGCGGGTAAAAGCAGTGACAAATTTGTGGCGCAAGAAGAGGTGGTGGCGTATCAGCTGGCGCGCCAAACCGTGACCGACTTGATCGCCGACAACGCCACGTTTGGTGCGCTGTTGTTCTCGGACTTGAGCAACAAACTCACCGCCTTGTCACAGCGACAAAGCCAGCACGAACTGCAGTCCCTCACGCTCTCTCGGGTGGATGAGGCCTTTGTGCGTCCCGCCCATTTTGTGAGCATGACGGATGATGTGGTGTCTGCCGTGCATGTGATGCAGGTGCAACGCACCAAGTGCGTCTTGGTGCGCGATGACAGCGTCTCGCCGCCGCGCTTGGGGGTGTTCACATCATCCACCTTGCAGCGCGCCATTCTGAATGGCACGCCGTTGAACCAACAAAAAGTAGGTGAGCTGGCGAGCTTTCAACTCATCAGCGTTCGCCCCGACGACCAAGTGGGCGATGCCTTGGCCTTGCTGCAACGTCACCGTGTGCACCGCTTGGTGGTGATGCGTGACGACCAAGTCGTGGGGGTGCTGGAAGCCTTGGACTTGTTCAGCTTCTTGTCGAACCACTCCCATCTGATCACGGTGCAGGTCGAGGCCGCGACGGACATTGAAGGGTTGGCGCAAGCGGCCACGCAAATCACGCGCATGGTGACCACGCTGTACCGCAGCGGCACGCGCGTGAGTTTGATTGCGCGCTTGGTGCAAGACTTGAATGCGCGCTTGTTTGAGCGCGCTTGGCAAATCATTGCGCCCCCCGACTTGGTGGCGAACAGCTGCTTGTTTGTCATGGGCAGTGAAGGGCGTGGCGAGCAGTTGCTCAAAACGGACCAAGACAACGGCTTGATTTTGCGCGACGGCTACACGCCGCCCGAGAACCTAGAGGCGCTTTGCCAACAGTTCTCGCAAGCCTTGTCGGCATTTGGCTATCCTGAATGTCCAGGCCACATCATGGTGAGCAACCCGATGTGGCGCAAAACCGCGTACGACTTTGGTCAGATGGTCAAGCAATGGTTGCTCATGCCCAATGCCGATAGCTTGATGAACTTGGCCATCTTTTTGGATGCAC
>JBEEJP010000058.1:0-9495 GCA_041169125.1 Pseudomonadota bacterium | reverse complement strand
CTGGCGTACCAGAAATCGTCAGGGGCCGCACACCCGTAGCCATATCGAATTTGAGTTTGCAAACAACTTGCGCGGGCAGTTTTTCTTTGGCGAGAACCCGAAGCCACGGCGAGCAGTCAGCGCC
Organism: Pseudomonadota bacterium; assembly: GCA_041169125.1. Lineage (GTDB taxonomy): Bacteria > Pseudomonadota > Gammaproteobacteria > Burkholderiales > Burkholderiaceae_C > Limnohabitans. The sequence continues at coordinate 9,371 of JBEEJP010000058.1, read as the reverse complement.
TGACTCAGCGTACCAAGGACTCGCAAGCGATCTGATCCGCCACCGTCTCACGGCGACGAATCACATGCGCCTTTGTGCCGTCCACCAAAATCTCAGCCGCACGTCCGCGCGTGTTGTAGTTGCTAGACATGGCCATGCAGTAAGCACCGGTCGACAATACCGCCAACAAATCACCCGCTTGCACGGTTAATTGACGGTCACGACCCAACCAGTCACCGCTTTCGCACACAGGGCCCACCACGTCATACGTGACGGCTTCACCCGCGCGTGCAGACACGGGCACGATCTGGTGAAACGCTTCGTACATGGCAGGGCGGGGCAAGTCGTTCATGGCTGCATCGACGATGCAAAAGTTTTTTTGTTCGCCAGGCTTGAGGTACTGCACCTCGGTCAAGCACACGCCGGCATTGCCCACGAGTGAGCGGCCGGGTTCAATCATGAGCTGGCGCTGACCGTAGCCGCGTGCGTCCAGCTTGGCCAAGAGCTGTGCCCATAACTCATCAGCAGCAGGCGGCGTGTCGCCGTTGTAGTTGATGCCCAAGCCGCCCCCAAAGTCGATGTGGTGAATGGCAATGCCTGCGGCTTCAATCGCGTTGACCAAATCGAGCACGCGATCCATCGCATCGAGGTAAGGCGTGGACTCGGTGATTTGCGAGCCAATGTGGCAGTCGATGCCGGTCACTTGCAAACCGGGCAGGCTGGCGGCGCGTTGGTAGGTGGCCAAGGCGCGTTCGTGCGCCACGCCAAATTTGTTGCCCTTGAGACCGGTTGAAATGTAGGGGTGGGTTTTGGCATCGACGTTGGGGTTGACGCGAATGCTGATGGGCGCACGCTTGCCCATGCTGTGCGCCACATCGCTCAACACTTCCAACTCGGCTTCACTCTCGACGTTGAAGCAGGCAATGCCTGCGTCGAGTGCTTTGCGCATTTCAGCGCGTGTTTTGCCCACGCCAGAGAAGATGACTTTGGACACATCACCGCCTGCGGCGATGACGCGGTCCAACTCACCGCCCGACACAATGTCAAAGCCGCATCCAGCTTGTGCAAAAACTTGCAACACCGCCAAGGATGAGTTGGCTTTCATGGCGTAGCAAATGCGGGCGTTGCGGCCAGCAAAGCCACGTTGGTACGCCGCAAGCGCGCTGAGCATGGCGGCTTTGGAGTACACAAACAACGGTGTGCCGTGGGCGTGTGCGAGGTCGGCGAGCTTGACGCCTTCCAAATACAAATCGTTGTGTTGGGTGGCGACAAAAGGTGCACCGGCAAGCGTGGTGTGTGTCATCTGAGGGTTTTTCGAAAATTAACGACCCGCCGCAGAAGCTGCGCTGGCGGGGGCAGAGGCTGGGGCGTCCGCTGGGGTTGCAGCGCTACCAGGCAATTGACGTCGTACGATCTCTGGCAAGGTCGCACGTTGTTTGAAATCTGTGTCGTTGGGCATGTACAGGTTGCCCTTTTGCCCACACGCGGTGAGCACGGCACCAACGCACAGCGCAGAGGCCACAACGACGCGCAGGCTTTTGCCCGTGACTAGAATCTTTTGTTCAATACCCATGACGCAAATTGTAATGACCGATCTCGAATTCTTAGACCGCGCAGAACGCCTGCTCAAAGCCGTTGAATTGGCGTGTGACCGCATCAACGACGACGGTGACGCTGACATCGACAACCAACGCGTGGGCGGCATGATCACGCTCACATTTGAGAACAAAAGCCAAATCATCATCAACTTGCAAAAGCCTTTGCATGAGGTGTGGTTGGCAGCGCGCTCGGGCGGCTACCACTTCAAGTTTGATGGGCAGCACTGGGCGGATACCAAAGGCCAAGGGGAGTTTTTTGAACGCCTCAGCCAAGACGCCAGTGCCCAAACGGGCTTGGCATTGACCTTTCAAGCGTGAGGTGGGTGACGCACCATCAAAAAGGGCGCTGAATGCGCCCTTTTTTAGTTTTTGAACAAATCCAGAATTTTCTTCTTCTCGTCGTTCGCAGGCAGCGGTTCGCTGCTGTTGCTGGATCGACTGTCCATCCCTAGGCTGCTCACGCCGCCGCCTTTGCTGAATTCGGTGTACGCCCAGTCGCCGCCTTCGTGGGTTAAACCGGCAGGGGGCGTGGGTTCTGCAATGGGGACGTTTTGCAAAGCGTGTTGCATGTAGCTGATCCACACGGGCAGGCTCAGGCCGCCACCGGTTTCGCGGTCACCGAGTTTGCGTGGGGTGTCATAACCAATCCACGTGACCGCCGTCAAGGTGGGGTGATACCCGGCAAACCATGCGTCCATCGAATCGTTGGTGGTGCCAGTTTTGCCGTAGATGTCGGGGCGCTTCAAGGTGGCTTGTGCGCGTGCCGCTGTGCCTGATCGGGTCACCTCTTGCAGCAAACTGGTCATCACAAACGCATTGCGTGCGTCGATGGCACGGGCCGATTCATCCAAGGGGGGCGGCGCGAACTCAGACAAGACCTTGCCCATTTGGTCGGTCACCTTGGTCACCAAGTAGGGGTTCACGCGGTAGCCGCCGTTGGCAAACACCGAATAACCCGCTGCCATTTGCATGGGGGTGACAGAGCCTGCACCCAAGGCCATCGTCAGGTAGGGCGGGTGTTTTTCGGCATCAAAGCCAAACTGGGCAATCCAGTCTTGCGCGTTTTGTGCGCCCACCGATTGCAGCACGCGAATCGAAATCATGTTTTTCGATTTCGCCAAGCCTTTGCGCAAGGTCATGGGGCCTTCAAAGGTGCCGTCGTAGTTTTTGGGCTCCCACGGTTGGCCACCTGTGACGCTGGCATCAAAAAACAGTGGCGCGTCGTTCACCACCGTCATGGGGGTGAAGCCTTTTTCCAAAGCCGCTGAGTAAATGAAGGGCTTGAAGCTCGAACCGGGTTGACGCCAAGCTTGGGTCACATGGTTGAACTTGTTTTTGTTGAAGTCAAAGCCACCGACCAGCGCGTGAATCGCGCCGTCGCGCGGATCAATGGACACAAAGGCGCCTTCCACTTCGGGCAGTTGGGTAATTTCCCAGCCACCTTTGGCGGTCTTGGCGATGCGCACCAGCGCGCCCGGGCGCAGCTTGATGTTGGGCGCTGCTTTGTCAGACAAACCCGACTGCACAGGTTGCAAGCCTTCGCCTGTGATTTCCAGCACTTCGCTGTTTTGGCGCATGACGCGCACTTTTTTCGGTGTCGCTTCAAGCACCACCGCTGCCAACAGATCGCCTTTGTCGCCTTGCTCAATCAAGGCGTCGTCAATGGCGTCTTCCAGCTCAGCAGGTTTGGTGGGGAGGTTGATGAAACGCTCGGGGCCACGGTAGTGTTGGCGGCGTTCGTAGTCCAAGATGCCGCGACGCAGTGCCGCATAAGCGGCCTGTTGGTCGCTGGCGCGGATGGTGGTGTACACGTTCAAGCCACGGGTGTAAATCTCAGGGCCGTACTGCGCAAACATGAGCTGTCGGGCCATCTCGGCCACATAGTCTGCGTGGGTGTTGAAGCTGCTGGTGGCGCTGCGAATTTTGAGCTCTTCTTGCTTGGCAGCGGTGGCTTGGTCGGCGGTGATGAAACCGTTTTCTTCCATGCGCTCAATGATGTAGAGCTGACGTGCGCGGGCACGTTTGGGGTTGGCAATTGGGTTGTAGGCCGAAGGGGCCTTGGGCAAGCCCGCCAGCATGGCCGCTTCGGCGATGCTGATGTTTTTGAGGGGCTTGCCAAAGTAGGCTTCAGAGGCCGCTGCAAAACCATAGGCACGGTTGCCCAAATAAATTTGGTTCAAATAGATTTCAAAGATCTGGTCTTTGCTGAGCATGTGCTCGAGTTTGTTGGTCAGCAAAATTTCATAAATCTTGCGTGTGAATGTTTTCTCAGACGACAGGTACACATTGCGTGCCACCTGCATGGTGATGGTCGAGGCACCTTGGCTTTTGGCGCGACCCAAGTTGGCCAAGCTGGCCCGTAAGAGACCGATGTAGTCCACGCCGCTGTGTTGATAAAAACGCGCGTCTTCAATGGCCAGCACCGCGTCCTTCATCACCTTGGGGATATCTTTGAAGGGGGTGAGGTTGCGGCGCTCTTCACCGAACTCGCCAATTTGGGTGCCCTCGACGGAATACACCCGCATCGAGAGCTTGGGGCGGTAATCGGCCAAGTCCGACACATCGGGCAGTTGCGGATAAATCATGGCCAAGGCCACCGCCACCAGCAAGCCCATGATCAGCGCAAAGGCTGCGCCAAGGCCCAAGGTCCAGAGCAAAACGTGGCTCAGCAAGGAGCGTGGCGCAGCGGGGGCTGCGGTGTGTTCTTTCGAACCTTCAGGGGTGTGGTTTGTCGCCATAAGTGGGAAGCATTATAAAAACACGCCTGCATCACAAAAGTCCTAAGTCGAACACCTCCGCCGTGGTCTGTCAACGCGTTGAAATGCAAACTTTTCAATGCGTGGTCAAAGGATGTGTGGATGCGTTGGATTTCAGGGTGGCCGCGCACTCGCCCGCCAGGTGTGCGTGTGGTGGGTTTGGATATAGGGCCCGATGCGTGCCGCTTGGTGGTGTTGGGGGGCTCTGTGGCAGAGCCAGACAGGGTGTGCTGCGCGGAGCGTTTGACGCTGCCCGCAGAGTGGGTCGCACACGGGGAGGTGCTGCAGCCCACCGCTTTCGGTCAGTGGCTGCGGGCGTATTTGAAAAAAGGCGACGGCCCGCCTCAGCGGGCTTATGTGGGTTTGGACGGTGCCTGTGTCACCCACCATCGGGTGACGATCGCGGCCGGTTTGTCGCCCGATGATGTGGCCTTTCAATTGTTGGCCGACGTGCAAGCGGCACTGCCTGCGCACGCCGCCGATGTGTGGATTGACTACGCCTTGGACACCGAACCAGCCCCCGAGGGAGAGCAACGCTACGTGGTGCAGGCCGCACCGCGTTCGCGGGTACAGGCGTTGCAACATGTGGTGGCGCTGGCCGGTTTGAAGGCCGCTGCGGTAGAACCTCGGCACGACGCCGCGCGGCGTGCCCAATTGCATGAGGCCTTGCGTGCATTGCCGCCAGCCAGTGCCGCTGTGGCGCTTGGCTGCGATGCGGCTTTGGGCTTGGCCCTGCGTGCTTGGCATGAGACGGGCATTAATTTTTTGCCCTACCGCGAGGATGCGCAGCACGTGCTGCGCCGTGCGTGGTTAAGGGGCGTGGCGGCTTGCGCGGTGGGTGGCGCATTCTTGGCGGCTGGTTTTGCCGTTGTCTTTGCTTTTGCTGCCAAGAACCAGCAGCCGCATTCACACGAGGTCGTGGCGTCGGCACGTGCGTTTGACCAAGCGCACAAAGCACATGCCCCCATCCAAGCGCAGCATGAGCGTTGGGCCGAGCAAACCCGTTGGTTGAAGACACGCCAAGCTGTGCAATCTCAGACCTTGCGCTGGAGTCAGGTGCTCAGCCACGCCACGCAGGGGGTGTGGGTGGCCAGCGTTCAGCAACAAGGCGCGCGCTGGACGGTGCAAGGGGAGGCTTTGTCCTCAGACTATGTGCAACGCTTGTTGGCTCAGCTCAAAGCGCTGGATATTTGGGCACAAGCCCCAGAGCTGCCGCACTTGCAAGTGGTGCCTGCGAACGCGCGTTCGGGCTTGTCGGTGTGGCAATTTCGCATTGAGGCCGATCTGAAAGTGGGGCCCTGATGCGGTGGTCAGATCTCACGCGCACGCCTCTGGATTGGCGACGGCCTTGGTCGTGGCCCAAGCCTGCCCAATCTGTGCTGCGTGGCATGGCAGGGGTGATGGGCGCTGCCTTGCTCAGCCCTTGGTGCATGCACAGTTGGCAAGCTTGGGAGGATGCGCAGGCGGCTCATGCGCAACTGGTCACCCAACAGGCCGATACCCAAGCCTTGCTGGCGCAGACTGCGCAATGGCTTCACACCCAAAGCCAGACCGCCCCCACGTTTGTTGATGCGGCGGGGCTCACCCGCTTGGCGCAGGAACAGGGTTTACAGCTGTCACTCGTGGGCGTGGGCAAAGTTCAGCTCAACCCAGCACTTCACGCACTGCACATGCAGCAGGCGCCCTTGCGTTTGAAAGTGCACGGCGCATGGGCAGGGTGGCTCAACTGGTTGGCACGCTGGCCAACGCACGCGCTTGGGGTCAGCGTGACCGCACTGGAACTCAAGGCGGATGCCAACGGCGGCATCGCCGCGCACGTGTGGGTGGTCACCCCGCAGTCCACCGCCACAGACCCAGCGCTTGAGTTGGCGAGCGTGGGTTTGGATCGCGCGGCGTCCGTGGATCCCTTCAGTCCCCAGGTGTGGATGCAAACGCAACGGGCCCATGCTGAACGACACCCCAGCTACGCCCGTTGGGTGGTGCCTGAACTGATGCGTCCGCGCGAGGCGCTGGAGGCTTATCCGCGAGAGCGTTTGCAATACGTGGGGCAAATGGCATCGAAGGGGCAGGTGGAGGCCTTGGTCAAAGTGTTGCCACCAGTGCCAGCGACCCAAGACGTGCCCATGATGAGCGTTCATCGCGTGCGCGTGGGCGGCCATTTGGGGCAAGACTTTGGCAAAGTGCTGGCCGTGCAGCCTGATCAGTTGGTGCTGGAAGAATTGGCGCGCCACCCAGCGGGGGAATGGCAAAGGCGTGAGGTGCGCATGCCTTTGAAGGAGGCCACGCCATGAGTGGCTATCGCGCTGTTGTGGCGTGGTTTACTCGTGCGCGGTGGTGGGTGTTGTGTTTGTGTTTGCAGGGGCTGCCAACGTTTGCACAGCAGGGTAAATCTGCCTATGTGGGGGCACCGATGTCGATGAACTTTCAAAACATCGAGGTGCGCACAGCCTTGCAAATCGTGGCCGATTTCACGGGGCTCAACATCATCACGTCTGATAGCGTGACGGGCTCGCTCACGCTCAAGCTACACCAAGTGCCGTGGGACCAGGTGCTCGACATCATGACCCAAGCCAAAGGCTTGAGCGTGCGCCGACAAGGCAATGTGATTTGGGTGGCACCTCGCACAGAGGTGGCGGCACGCGAAAAGCTTGAATACGAAAGCAAGCTCGCGGCACAAAATCTAGAGCCCATGCAAACACGTGGGTTTGCGCTCAACTACGCCAAGGCTGTAGAGGTGCTCATGCAAATCCAAGGCGGCGCGGTGTTGCCCATGTTCAACGGTGTGGGTGGGTATGGGGCAGTTGGCGCCTATGGCGGCATGGGCGGCGGCTCGCGCATTCTCAGCACACGCGGCAGCGCCATGGCCGAGCCTCGGACCAACCAACTGTTTGTGACTGACATTGCCGAGCGACTCGAGCAGGTGGCTCAGATGATTGCCAAGATCGACATCCCCTTGCGCCAAGTGATGATTGAAGCGCGCATCGTGCAAGCCAGCGACACCTTTGGCCAAACCCTTGGTGTGCGTTTGGGGGGCATGGGGCAGGGCGGTGCACAAACGGTGTGGGGCCCGACGAACGCCAACGCCATGGCCAATGCCAACCCCACGGCGCAACAAGCCACCAGTTTCAACATGGCCAACAAAGCACTGGATACGTCGGGCAGCTTCGTCAACTTGCCTGCTGCCAGCTTGAACGGTTTTGCTTCGGCCAGTTTTGCCGTGTCCATCTTTAACTCGGACAAGAACCGATTTCTCAACTTGGAGTTGTCCGCTTTGGAGGCGGACGGCAAAGGCAAGGTTGTGTCGAGTCCGCGCGTGGTCACGGCCGACCAAGCCAAAGCGGTGATTGAGCAAGGCACCGAGCTGCCTTACCAAGTGGCAGCAGCCAGCGGGGCATCCACACTGGCTTTTCGCAAAGCCAACCTCAAGCTCGAAGTCACGCCGCAAATCACACCCGAGGGCGGCATTGTGTTGGACCTGGATATTTCCAAAGACAACGTGGGTCAAATCACCCCGGCTGGTTTTGCGATTGACACCAAGCACGTCAAGACCCAAGTGCTGGTGGAAAACGGCGGCACGGTGATGATTGGCGGCATTTACGAGACCAGCGAGCAAGAGGACGATTACAAAGTCCCGCTCTTGGGCGACATCCCGGTGTTGGGCTATTTGTTCAAAAACCGCCGCACCGCCCAAGCTAAGCAAGAGTTGTTGGTCTTCATAACGCCTAAAATGCTCGATCACAGTGCCGTTGCACGATAAGAAAGCATATGTTGTTGGTTTTGGTGGGTCTGCCGGGTTCCGGCAAAACGACTGTTGGGCGTCAACTCGCTCGGCGTCTTCACCTCCCCTTTGTTGATTCGGATCACGCGATCGAAAACCGCCTAGGTTGCTCGGTGCGCGAATATTTCGAACGCGAAGGGGAAGACCGCTTTCGCGACCTCGAATCAGAAGTGCTCGCCGATTTGTGCCACCACCACCACGGCGTCTTGTCCACAGGCGGCGGCTCGGTGTTGCGCCCCATCAACCGCGAACGTTTGCGCGAACACGGCCACGTGTTTTATTTGCGCTCCAGCCCCGAAGAGGTGTTTCGCCGCTTGCGCAACGACCAAAACCGCCCGCTCTTGCAAGTGGCCGATCCGCAAGCCCGTTTGCGCGAGCTGCTGCAAACACGCGACCCGCTTTACCGGGAAACCGCACACTACGTCATCGAAACAGGCCGCCCCAATGTGGCGGGCTTGGTCAACATGATCGTGTCGCAGCTGGAACTCGCTGGACACATCCAACCTGTCTCGCCGCCTGCACCTGCTGACCGTCCGCGCGTGTCGCCCCCACATAGAAACTGATTCATGTCCCACACCCCTCACCTCGAACGCGTTGCCATTGACTTGGGGGAACGCAGTTACAACATCTTGATTGGCGAGCAGTTGCTCAACGCGGCCAGCACTTGGGCTGACTTGCCCAAAGCCTCTGCTGCTTTGATCGTCACCAACGACACCGTGGGCCCTATTTATGCCGAGCGTTTGCAAGTCGCCTTGACGCCGCTCTACAAACACGTGCACACCGTGGCCTTGCCCGATGGTGAGAACCACAAAGATTGGCAAACACTCAACTTGATTTTTGACGAGCTGCTGGGCCAAGGCGCAGATCGCAAAACCGTGCTCTTCGCCTTGGGTGGTGGTGTGGTGGGTGACATGACCGGTTTTGCAGCAGCTTGCTACATGCGTGGGGTGCCTTTTGTGCAAGTGCCCACCACCTTGCTGGCGCAGGTCGATTCATCGGTGGGTGGCAAAACGGCGATCAACCACCCCATTGGCAAAAACATGATCGGCGCGTTTTACCAACCGCAACGCGTGGTGTGTGACCTCGATACCTTGCAGACCTTGCCCCAACGCGAAATGAGTGCGGGCTTGGCTGAAGTCATCAAATACGGCCCCATCGCTGACATGCAGTTTTTAGACTGGATTGATGCCCACCTCGACGCCCTCTTGGCGCGCGACCCTGCGGCTTTGGCGCATGCCGTCAAGCGCAGTTGCGAAATCA